>JAYWHD010000135.1:0-2406 GCA_043777895.1 Betaproteobacteria bacterium
AATGTGGGATGCATACAAAAATTTTAAAGGTTTTGCTTGTGTAGACACAGCTATAACACAAGGGCTAATACCTATTAGACAGTACGTAAATAAACTGACACCAAAAAAACTAAATACATTACTGAATAAATACAAAACAGGTATCTATGCTGTAGTTGATACAGGAGTGATCAAAGACAATGTTGTCAGTAATTATCATCATGCAATTTTGCTGACTGGCGTAGAAGGTAATCAAGTTATTTATAACGATCCTAGTTATAGTGATAAGCAGAAAATAACGATTAAGCTATTGAATCAAACCACAGCAAAACATCCATTCTCTTTACTTGTACAAGGGAATACAGACATTGCGTCCTCTACTGCCTTAATAAATGAGTACATTGGTAAACTGGACTTAAAGAATACCTCAAACTATGAGATACACAAGCATATAAGCCAGTCGCTACGACAATACGAAATTTATACTGATAGCTTTGTTAATAGTAATCCTTCAGAAGTACTTAAAAAAACTATAGATTTTACGGAATTTCTTGTTCAAGTAGATGAAGTAGTTAGACTAAGGTATGGCGAAGCAATTAAGTTAAAATCAATCGTTGTACCTGCAACAGATTTAGCCCCATTAAATTTTTTAGACACTAAAAAAGCTGCTAGTGATGGATCTTTAAAACAAATAGAACTTAAAGACATTAATGTCAGTGAAATTTCTATAACAAAGTTAGCAGAGCTTACATTCAAGATTAACAACAGTAATCTCAAAAATGTCAATATACTGTTAGGCGGATTAAGCCATTTAAATGAACCTTATGCTAGTTCAATACGTATTAATGATTTTAAAAATGCCCAATATCATATAGTGAAGGTGACGAACTCCAATTTAGCTCATAATCCGAATATAAATACACCAAATCTTTCAAATCAAAAGTATGCCGAGTACTTAGTTGAATTTAAAGAAGCTTACACATCTAAATACACTGCTTTAGTTAAGCAAGACCAATCATTTTTAAAAAGAGCAGAATTTGTAACACAGTATTCAAGTAATCTTGGTTATATATATAACAATATTCAATCAAAACAGAGAAGAGTAGTTCAAGAAAATGGTAATTTTAATTTGCCATCGCTTAAAATCGATTTTTTGTTTACAAATATAAATAAAAGGGCTAAAACTATAGAAGAGGTAGAAAGTAATCTAGTTTTAATCCATGAAAGTAATGTGAGAAAATTTGATGAAATAACTAAAAATAATAATTTTTTAATTAAAATAGAGACGGTTATAAATAATATTGCTAACAAACTAGGAGTCGCTAACACCAATCAAGATCTAAAAAAAGTTTTTTTTGATACTAAAAATACTTACACAAAAACAAAATTAAAAAATAATAACGATTCTAACTACACAGACAATATAGACAATATAGACAATATAGACAATAATTATTTATATGAGCTACATCAAATAGAGTTAAGAGTTGAGAAGAGTCTTCAAGTTGCAACAAGTGATAGTAAATTAATTAATTATCCTGCAGATTGGTTGGTAATAGCTGATGATGCTAGTGCAAGGCTTAAAAATTTTACTCCAAGTGTTAAGCTTGAGGTACGTACGTTAATAGTGAATCTCAAACTGAATTATTTGGTTCAGCTAGATACATTAGCAAAAAAACAATTAAAAGAGTACAAAGCAGGCTACACTTCAAAACAAACTAAACTTTCCCAGAAGTTAGAAGAGTTAATTCAGTCGCAACCAATTGCTGCAGAGGGTGAGGTGGTAAATGATGATAATGATGATGATAGTTTATTTGGTACTTCAACAGAAAATAGTAGTGATTCAACTGTATCTGGCGAAGCAAGTTCTTCGTCATCTGCTTCAAAACATGATAGTGATGAATCACAAGGCAATAGGAAACGTAATCGTCCACAAAGTGATGACAGTATTCCTGAAGGTGACCGTAAGAAAGCAGCGGTTGATGAGCGTCAGTCTTCACAGCCGACCAATGTTACTATCCCAGAGGTTGTAGTAATAAATGATGTTATACGCCCTTTTTCACCTCTCGGTGTGCCGTCTCATTCAAGGCAAAATAGTGATAATTCAGACGTATTAGATATATTTGATAATATTGATGATACCGAACTCAATAATACCGTACTGCGTTTACGTGTGCCGTCTCATTCAAGGCAAAATAGTGATAATTCAGACGTATTAGATATATTTGATAATATTAATGATACCGAACTCAATAATACCGTACTGCGTTTACGCGGCGGTAGGTCAGATGATGAATCAGTGAGTGGCACTGAATTACAAGGTAGTAGAAAACGTCCGCGTTCACAAAATGATGATAGTGTTCCTGAACATGACCGTAAAAGGGCAGCAGTTGCTAGACCCGAGCCTCGGCCTATACAAGAAGCCGT
>JAYWHD010000136.1:0-18469 GCA_043777895.1 Betaproteobacteria bacterium
AGTATGATTGTAGCGGGGTATTTTTACTTAGATGAATTAAGCTAATTTTTACACGTACTTTTATGTACTTTTTAGATAATTTCCCCGCCCACTTTACCGCGACAGTGTTTTAAGTGCTAGGCGAATTCCATCGCTCACGCTGGTGCCAATGGGTATGTTTTTCAAAGCTAACAACGCTTCTTTGTCGTTATAACCCAAGGCAGACAAAGCACCTAGCATATCGGCTTTGCCATCAAAAACATGGTTTACAATGGCGTGGTTTTCCATATCACTGCCTAATTTGCCTTTAAGTTCTAATAATAGACGTTCAGCGGTTTTTTTACCAATACCTGGAATAGTCGCCATTTTTATACTGTCTTGGGCTGCCACAACCTGTGCCAGTTCAGTAACACTCATTCCTGATAAAACAGCCAATCCGATACGTGGGCCTATACCGGTTACTTTAGTAACTGCCTTAAATGCCTCGCGTTCAACAGCCGTAGCAAATCCGTATAATAATTGTGCATCTTCACGCACAATATGTACTGTTAATAAAACGACCTCGTCACCTATGTTAGGTAGCTGATAAAAAGTACTCATAGGTACGCTGAGGCCGTAGCCTACGCCTGCACAGTCTATAACAATATGCGGCGGTGTTTTATCAACTAATACACCACGAATGCGTGCAATCATTTTGATATTCCGTTTTTAATATTTAGGTTTTTATATATAGTTACAAGTTTAAGTAAGTATGTGCATATTTAAAAAATTTAAAGTAAAATAACAGATTATTCAAATAAACGTATTTACTTAGTTTCTTGTTTCTTGTTTCTTGTTTCTTGTTTCTTGTTTACTATTTAGTTTGCTTCACTTATTTTTTTACATTATTTTTACATTATTATATTAAGGAATTATTATGGCTGTTCAACAAAACAAAAAAACCCCCTCTAAACGGGGTATGCACCGTTCACATGATTTTTTAGTCGCACCTGCTTTGTCTATAGAAAAAGCAACGGGTGAAGTACACTTGTATCACCATATTAGCCCAAATGGTATGTACCGTGGCAAGCAAATTATCAAACAAAAAAGTGCTGCTATTGCTGAATAAATATCAATCATAAATATTATTAATTATCAACAATTAATATTTCTTTAATATGATTAAAGTCGCTGTAGACTGCATGGGTGGAGACTATGGTCTTAAAACTACAATTCCAGCCGCTAAATTAAGTTTGGATAAAAATCCAAATTTGCATCTACTGTTGTTTGGGGACGCTAAACAAATCACCGAGCTAACCCAGCAGTGGCCAGATAAACTTGCACTGCGTTATGCAGTTATTCATACTGATGATGTCATCGCTATGGGTGAACCTGCTGCCTTAGCATACCGTAAAAAACGTAACTCTTCTATGCGTAAAGCCATAGATGCCGTTAAATTGCTTGATGCCGATGCCGTTGTAAGCAGTGGCAATACAGGTGCTTTAGTTTTAACTGCCACTTTAGTCTTACGGCCTATTGAGGGTTTAGAACGTCCAGCTATTGCTGCTTACTTGCCTACTAATCAGACTGAACCCGTACTAATGCTAGATTTAGGGGCTAATTCAGAATGTAGCGCTTATCATTTACAACAGTTTGCTATTATGGGTAGTGCCTTGGCACAAGCCAATGGTATTAATAAACCGCGTATTGGGCTATTAAATATTGGTGAAGAATTAGGTAAAGGCAATAGTGCTTATAAAAATGCCTATGATTTAATTTCTAATACACCTACGCTTCATTTTTATGGCAATGTTGAAGGTACGGATATTTATAAGCGTACTGTTGATGTAGTTGTCTGTGATGGTTTTGTGGGTAATATTGCCCTAAAAACCTCCGAAGGACTGGCTAGTATGATTAAAATAATGATTAGTGAAGAATTTAAACGCTGTTGGTGGACCAAAGTGTTAGCCACCTTAGCCTATCCTGTACTACATGCGTTTAAAAAACGAATTGATCACCGCCGATTTAATGGTGCGTTATTACTAGGCTTAAAAGGCGTTGTAGTTAAAAGTCATGGTTCTGCCGATGCCCGTTCGTTTTCTTTTGCCATTAACCGTGCCTATGAAGCAGCCCATAGCCGCTTAATTGAACGTTTACATCATAGCCTTGCTGCAATGGTTTTATCTTCTACTTCTAGGTCTACTCTTGAACCGACTTTAGCAGTAGCCAAACCCACTGCTTTAGCCGCTTAATGCGCAAGCAATCTGATACCAATGCGTTAAATGCACTGACCTTAGCCCCTCAATGGTTGCAAGATAACTTAGCGCGAATAGATACACAAACACCTATGATGCAGCAATATTTGCGCATCAAAGTTAATCACCCGCAACATTTGTTGTTGTACCGTATGGGTGATTTTTATGAGCTTTTTTTTGATGATGCAAAAGAAGCTGCTCGTTTACTGGGAATCACTTTAACGGCAAGAGGAGCTAGTGCGGGATACCCTATTCCTATGGCAGGCGTTCCTGTTAATTCAGTAGAACAGTACTTGGCAAAATTGGTTAAATTAGGTTTAAGCGTAGCTATTTGTGAACAACTGTCCGACCCAGCTTTGGCTAAAGGCCCTGTGGAACGAGGTGTTGTACGCATTATTACACCTGCAACCATTGTTGAAACTGAACTAATGCCCGAAGATGAGCATATTTGGTTGGCTTCCTTGCATATTTACCGTGGAAAAATAGGGGTTGCTTGGCTATGCTGGGCTTCGGGTACACTGATTATTACCGCGTGTAATTTATCAGAATTACCCAGCTTAATAAGCCGTCGTCGTGTCGCTGAATGGCTATACGCCGATAACTTAGACCTCAAGAGTTTATCGGCTGTCATTAACATCGCTGTATTACAAGCACAACGCCGTCCAGACTGGCATTTTGACCCTGAAACAGCCCCAATACGAGTAGCAAAAGCTTTAAATATCCACAGTATAGACTCATACAATGCAAGTGATATGCCCGCTGCTATTGCCGCTGCTGCCGCCGCATTACAGTATGCACAAGATATGTATGCGACTCAAAAAAATGTAGTCCAACACTGTCCTGTCCGTGGTTTAACCATTGAAGCCATACACAGCGTATTACAGCTTGATGAAGTCACTTTACGTAACTTAGAAATAGTACGTACATTAAAAGGCGACAGTACCCCGACTTTAGCCAGTACATTAGACCATTGTCAAACCCGAATGGGTAGCCGCTTATTGCGTGATTGGCTTACTGCACCGACACGCTTAACCATGATTGCCAATCAACGTAGTATGGCTATTACTGCCTTAGTGAATTACTCTAAACGTAATCAGTTGCGTGACGAATTGCACTGTTTACCTGACTTAGAAAGAATTGCGAGCCGTATTGCTTTACAAGCCGTTAAGCCACGTGAATTAGCTGCCTTGCGTTCAAGCTTAATACAAATACCTCTATTACAAGCCCATATTAATGCTTTAAATACCCCTTGGTTCATCAACCGCGTTGATTATGATGTAGAAGTAATTCAGCAGTTAGCTGATACGCTAAACTGTATTGCTGATGAGCCTGCCACTTTAATTCGTGATGGTGGCGTATTTGCACCAGGATTTAATGATGAGTTAGACCAACTACGACATCTAGGTGCAGATATTGCCCCTTTTTTATTGCAAATGGAGACCACAGAACGCCAACGTACGGGTATTGCTACCTTGCGTGTGGAATATAACAAAGTCCAAGGCTTTTATATTGAAGTCAGCCGCACACAAGCCGAGCATGTCCCTGAACATTACCGCCGCAGGCAAACTTTAAAAAATACAGAACGGTTTATTACGCCAGAATTAAAAACGTTTGAAGACCAAGCTTTGTCCGCTAAAGACCGTGCCTTAGCACTGGAAAAACAACTCTATGAGAATTTATTAAACTCATTACACCCTTATGTTGCCCGTATTCAAATTTTAGCCAGTACTTTAGCTGGGCTTGATGTATTAGCTGCGGTTGCCCATCACAGTACGCTCTACCGCTGGTGTGCTGCCGAATTAAGCGGCGATTCTAACGCACACATTGAGATTATTGCTGGGCGTCACCCTGTACTTGAAGCACGTTTAGAACGTTTTACGCCTAATCACTGCACACTTAATTCTCAAACACACATGTTGCTGATTACAGGCCCTAATATGGGCGGCAAATCAACCTATATGCGTCAAGTTGCTTTAATTGCTTTGTTGGCCTGTTGTGGTTTGCACGTCCCCGCTCAAGCAGCGCGTATTGGAACTGTAGATCGCATTATGACGCGTATAGGGGCTGCCGATGATTTAGCCAGTGGTTTATCTACATTTATGGTAGAGATGACTGAAACCGCGGCTATTTTGCATCAAGCAACAGCTAATACTTTGATATTAATGGACGAAGTCGGACGGGGTACGAGTACCTTTGACGGTGTAGCATTGGCTGCCAGTATTGCTCACCATTTGGCGACTCAATCGCGTGCTTTGACCTTGTTTTCAACACACTATTTTGAACTAACAGCCCAAGCAAATACACTGGTAGGCGTTGATAATATCCATTTTGGTGCATTAGAACACTCGCGTGGTATTACATTTTTACACACAGTACAAGCCGGTGCCGCCAGCCGTAGTTATGGTTTAGCAGTTGCTAAATTAGCGGGTTTACCACACAGTGTATTAGCCCAAGCACGGACACATTTACAACAACTAGAGGCTCAACACGCAAGCCGTGTAGAACAATTAGATTTATTTTTAAGCCATAATACTTTAATTGATGATGCTTTAATTGATGATGCTTTAATTGTTAATACAGCACTAAATAGTGCAGTACTATTAACTAATATGAATACAGCCGTCAGCGATGCTTTGGCGGCTTTAGACCCTGACGTGTTAAGCCCTAAGCAAGCTTTAGAGGCGTTATATACTTTAAAAGCATTGTCTTCATCGTTGTCTGTATAAAAAATTTATTATTTATTATTTATATGATTCATAACAATAAAACCGATGTTCAAGTATGTATTGTTGATGATGATAACGAAGTACTAGACGCATTGTCTTGGCTATTGCGTTCACGTCAGCTGCCTTGTGCGATGTTTTCTAGTGGCGAGTTATTTTTAGATTGGTTAAATCAGCAACCGCCCATTACTGCTTATGTACGCGTTATCCTGTTAGATGTACGTATGCAACAATTATCAGGATTACAGGTATTTGATAAATTACGTGAGCGTAATTTACACACTACTATGCCTGTCATTTTTTTAACAGGCCATGGCGATGTACCTATGGCAGTAGAAGCACTTAAAAATGGGGCTTTTGATTTTTTTGAAAAACCATTTAACGACAATAAATTAGTAGACCGTATTGAAGAAGCTGTATTACAAGCCAGAGATTTAATGAAAACAGTCCGTTTAGGCGCACAGTTAAAAGTGCGATTGGCTTCCTTAACTGACCGTGAACGCGAAGTGATGCATCATGTATTAAATAGTCAAACCAATAAAGATATTGCTGAATCACTTTTAATTAGTGCTAGAACTGTCGAAGTACACCGTGCCCGTTTGTTTGAAAAATTATCCGTTAAAAATGGCGTTG
This sequence comes from Betaproteobacteria bacterium, assembly GCA_043777895.1. GTDB lineage: Bacteria > Pseudomonadota > Gammaproteobacteria > Burkholderiales > Burkholderiaceae_C > JBDLSY01. The sequence continues at coordinate 5,570 of JAYWHD010000136.1, forward strand.
AATTGTCTCAACTCATTAAAAAAAATCAATAAAAATCAATAAAAATCAATAAAAATTAAGGTAATGTTCAAATAGCACTGATACAAGAAATTTAATAATTAAGAAGTAACCAGCAAAATTAATAGGCTACTGCACCAGTATAAATATTGTAAAAGTTGAATTTTAACATTACCAAAATTAATATTAAAAGAATTAATACATTAGTGAATTATCATTTAATAAATAACTTATAACTTAACCACGCATAATATTATGACTATTTTTATTTCAGGTTCTATTGCAATTGACACTGTGATGTCGTGTCCAGCTCCATTTGTATTAGATGCTGAACAAGTTTCTAAACAACGCTTAACTGCTTCTTATTATGTATCGGCTATGCAGCATGTATGGGGTGGTTGTGCAGCTAATATTGCTTATGCAGTACGTCAATTAGGTGGTACGCCGATTATTATGGCTACTATCGGCAGTGATGGTAGCGAGTACCTAAAATACCTTCAACAACAAGACATCTCAATTGAATATATTAAGTCTATACCGCACCATCTCACTGCTAAAGCCACTATTTTTAGTGATAGTCTAGGACAACAAATTACTGGGTTTTATGCAGGTGCAATGAACGAAGCACAGATACAAATAGCCAGCATTGCACTCACTAAGCATCAACCCAGCTGGGCAATTGTGTCTCCCGATGGTAAGCAAGCTATGATTAATCGCAGTATTGAACTGGCACAGGCCAAAGTACCTTTTATTGCTGACCCAGGACAAGCGATACCGATTATGGATAAAAACGATTTACTGACATTAATGCAAGGTGCATCAGCTATCGCTGTCAATGAAGCTGAAGCCGTTATTTTAGAAGATACACTAAAACAAAATGCACAAGCATTGAGCAATAAAATACCTGTTGTGATTACTTTGGGCGACAAAGGCTTATGTTTTTGGGACAAAGGTTTAGTGTATACATTAGATGCAATTAAAAATATTGTAGCTGTTGATGCTACAGGTTGTGGCGATAGCTTACGCGGTGCTTGGTTATATGCTTTAAGCCAAGGTTGGTCTATGCTTGATGGCTTACGTTTAGGAAATTTAATGGGTGCTTATAAAGTTCAACAGGCTGGTGCTCAAGGCTATGTAGTATCGTTAAATGACTTACAAATATTGTGGCACAAGCATTATGATGTACCAATGCCACAATGAATGTTTACCTCTTTTTGTTATTTTTTCTTCTTAGCAGACAGTACCATAATCATTTGACGGCCTTCAAATTTAGGGAACGATTCTACTTGACTGATATCAGCGACTTCATCGCGTACACGTTGCACCAGCTGCATACCAAACTCTTGATGAGCCATCTCACGTCCACGAAAACGAACTGTAATTTTAACTTTATCACCTTCTTCTAAAAACTTTTTAACGTTACGCATTTTAATTTGGTAATCGTTTTCATCAGTTTGTGGGCGAAACTTAATCTCTTTTAGTTCCACTACTTTTTGCTTTAGCTTGGCTTCGTGTAAACGTTTTTGTTCAGCGTAACGGAATTTACCGTAATCCATCAGTTTGGCAACAGGTGGTACGGCGGTTGGGGCAATCTCAACCAAATCTATATCAGATTCGGCGGCTAAACGCAAGGCTTCACGAACATCAACAATGCCCAGTTGTTCACCTTCTTGACCGACTAAGCGGACTTCTTGTGCGAGGATTTCACCATTAATCCGGTGTTCACGTTTGTCACGAGGCTCGCGGTTATCACGAGGGTCACGGTAATTGCTAGTAGCTATGGCAGTACTCCTTAAGTTAAAATCTGATTTTAAGCGGAAACCTTTATATTGTGTTTCAATATTGAAGTTAGTTTATAAAAAGTGTTATAAATATGTACATAAATAATATAGTTAATATAAATAGCGATATAAATAGCGATATAAATAATGATGTAACGACATAAAAATGTACCATCTGCACAAAATACTATATTCGCCTAAAATAGTAAAATGTATGCTTACCTTGACGACGATGCCAGCCATAAAGCGGCCACCATTTTATCTAAAACCGATACCACCAGCCAAGTTGAGTTGGTAACAGGTAAACGGATAAAAATTAAAAATAATCAGATTTTATTTACATTTAATCAACCAGACCCTGCTAATTTAGTGCTGCAAGCCTCGGCTGAATCAATTAAAATTGATACTGATTTTTTGTGGGAACTACTGCCTCAAACTGAATTTGTTGCTGTAGACTTTGCCGCCGATTACTTTGGTGGAACGCCCAATTCAGTAACCGCTATACAGAAGGCGGCTTTATTAATGGCTTTACACGCTTTACCTGCCATTTTTAACCGCAAAGGCAAAGGTATTTATAAGCCTGCTACGCATGAAATGCTGTTAATTATTAAAGAATCTTTACTAAAAAAAGCCCGTGAGCAAGCCCGTTGTGAAGCGATGGTCGCCGAATTAATTGTAGGTACTTTACCTATTGAAGTCCAAGCAGCCTGCCCAGCCATTGCATTCAAACCTGATAAAAATAGCTGGGCTTGGAAAGCTTTAGTATTAGCGGCTAAACAGTTAGACATTCACCCTACCCGCTTATTAATGCAACGTAAAGCATTTTCTAGCCATTATGATTTGCACATGGCACGGTTTATTGCTGAGTATTTTCCGCAAGGTTCAGAACACCGCCTTACTACACTGTCTGCATTGACCCTCAATGATTTACCACTGGCAAACGTACAGGCTTTTTCAATTGATGATAGCAGTACAACAGAAATTGATGATGCTTTATCAGTGACGGCACAAGCAGACGGCAATACTGAAGTCGGTATCCATATCGCAGCCCCTTCTTTAATGATGCCAAAAGACTCTGTTTTAGATAAGTTAGCCAAATCACGTATGAGTACCGTGTATATGCCTGGTGAAAAAATCACAATGTTACCAGATTCAGTGGTTGCAGCGTTTAGTTTAGATGAAGGAAAAAACTGTCCTGCTGTTAGTTTATATGCTTTATTTGACGCAAAAAAGAATTTATTATCCACGCGTACTGTTCTTGAACGCGTCCCATTAGTCGCTAATTTGCGTACTGATATTTTAGAACCCTTTATTTTACAAGCCGACATAGAAGCAGGCACATTGCCTGACTACGTGCCTTTTCAAGCAGAAATTACGTATTTATTTGCTTTAAAAGCCGTGCTATCAGCTAAACGTGATGAAATGCGGGGTAAACCTGAAGGTGCAAACCGTGCTGATTTTAACTTTGCAGTGATTTGGGGTGAAGATAAAAATATTAATCAAGCCACTGTAAATATTACTAGCCGTAAACGGGGTGCGCCACTGGATGCCATTGTGGCAGAGATGATGATTTTTGCTAATTCAACTTGGGCGGGTTGGCTGGCTAAATTGGGGGTTCCAGGTGTGTTTCGTGGGCAACGTTTTGGCAAAGTAAAAATGAGTACCACACCTATGCCACACGAATCAATCGGTGTTGCACATTATGGTTGGTTTACTTCGCCTTTACGCCGTTACAGTGACTTAATTAATCAAACGCAGCTATTAGCCTGTATACAGTATGGTAACTTGGCTTTATTGCAAGCCCCTTATAAACCGAAAGATGTTGATTTATATGCCATCGTCAATACGTTTGATGAACAATACAGTGCATACTCTGCCCATCAGAATAATATGGAGCGTTATTGGTGTTTGCGGTGGTTAATGCAGCAAGCCCCAGAAGGAACGGGGCGGTTTGATGCCATAGTCATAAGGCAAGACACAGTACGGTTACGTAATGTACCTTTATTTATCACTTTGAGTGGTTTGCCCGATGGCCAACGCGGCCGTCCTATCGTGGTAGATATTTTAAGTTGGGACGAACTTGATTTAAGTGTACAAGGCCGTTTTGCTGGAGAGGGCGGCACTCAAGAGGGTGATGCTGCCCCCTTTGAAACGCTAGTTGATGACAATGAAGACACCTCAACACTCACTGTAGCCCTAATATTGCCAGACGATAATGAAGTTAATTCTGATGTGATTACTAATCATAGCAATACCGTTAATTAATGCTATTAATGCTAATAATATTATTATTATTAGCATTAATATTACTAGTAACATTCAAAATATATTAGCTTTTATGACACCTAATACGGCTTTAATTGAACGCAGTATGCGCTATGTTTGGCATCCGTGTACACAAATGAAAAGGCATGAACATCAAGCACTAATACCCATCGCTAAAGCGAATGGAGTTTGGTTATATGATTTTGAAGGGCGGCGTTATTTAGATGGCATTAGTTCGTGGTGGGTCAATTTATTTGGGCATAATCACCCTGCTATTCAAGCGGCATTGATTGACCAACTAGGACACATGCACCATATTATGTTGGCTGGTTTAACGCATCAGCCCGTCGTTGATTTGTCTGAAAAGCTGGCTCATTTAACGGGCTTAGGGCATGCTTTTTATGGTAGCGATGGATCATCTGCGACTGAAGTTGCCTTAAAAATGAGCGCACATTATTGGAGTAATCAAGGCTTACCTAACAAAAATGGCTTTGTTGGTTTAACAGGTGGTTACCACGGCGAAACTGTGGGGGCTTTGGCAGTTACAGATATTCAATTGTTTCGTGATAGTTACGCACCTTTGGTTCGTTTAGCAGACACAGTCCCCAGCCCTGATACGCGGTATGTAACCGCAAATAAATCATCAGTAGACCTTGCCCGTTATGCGGCAGTCGTACTAGAGGCTTGGTTTATACAACACCATAACACTATAGCGGCGTTTATTTTAGAACCTATGGTGCAATGTGCAGCGGGTATGGTGTTTTTTGATGCAGAGTATTTACGTTTAGCACGGAATTTATGCACACAGTATCAGGTTCATTTAGTGGTTGATGAAATTGCAACAGGATTTGGTCGAACGGGTAAATTATTTGCACATCAACATGCTGATATATTACCCGATTTTATTTGTTTGTCTAAAGGCTTAACAGGCGGCACGTTACCTTTGTCTGTTGTGCTCACCACTGATACGGTGTACCAAGCGTTTTATCATGATGATGTAGCCCGTGGGTTTCTACATTCGCACTCTTATACAGGCAATCCTTTGGCGTGTCGTGCTGCTTTAGCAACCTTGGAATTATTTGAATCTGATAATGTATTGGTCAATAATGCCCTGTATGCCCCACAATTAAACACTATATTTAGTATATTGAATCAACACCCTAAAGTTAAGCATGCACGGCATTTAGGGATGATTTGGGCGTGGGATATTGATACAGATAAGCCACATTTTGCTGCACGGTATTATGCTAACGCCTTAAAGCAAGGCGTTTTATTGCGTCCAATTGGACACACAGTTTACTTTATGCCACCTTATACCATCAGTATAGATGAAGCACAGTTTTTAGCCACAGCAGCGTTAATGGCTTTAAATTTAACGCTAGATGAAGTGTCTGATATTGAATAGACTATTTAATTATAGAAAATGCCCATCAATTTTTAGAGTCGTATATTTTAATGAATGTCATATTTTCTCATACTTTAAAGCAGCTCAATATTTCTACGCCGTGGTCTTGTTTTATTGCAGGAACAGATACAGGGATAGGTAAAACTTATTTTGCAACACTGCTTTTAAACTATTTAACGGCTCATTCACAGTACAAACATTTAAAAATAGTAGGAATGAAGCCTGTTGCGGCAGGTACAACACTTATTAATGGTGTGCTAAGTAATGACGATGTTATACAGTTACGAGCTGCATCTAATACGGCAGTATCACCACAATTAGATAACCCTGTATTGTTACATGAGGCGGTATCGCCCCACATTGCAGCAGCTAATGCAGGGCTTATGATTGATATACCGTATTTGGTCGCTTGCCATCAAACATTAATGCAAAGCGCTGATATTGTAATTGTTGAAGGTGCAGGCGGATTTTATGTGCCGTTATCACCTACAACAACAGGGGCTGATTTAGTCCGTGCCTTAAATATCCCCGTTATTTTAGTAGTTGGTTTGCGTTTAGGCTGTTTAAACCACGCACATTTAACTGCGCAAGCTATTCGCTATGAAGGTTTGCAATTAATCGGGTGGGTGGCTAATGAATTAGAACCCAATATGCCCGTACAACAAGACAATATACAGTATTTACAAGGCATCTTAAATGTGCCTTTGTTGGCTCACATTCCTTATCAAAATTTAGAAGATTTAGAAGACAAAATGATTATCAATAGTGATATTGTATGACTTTAAAATCAATACAAGCTTCTTGGTTAGATGAGTTTTCTAACGCTATTCTAGATTTAGACAATGCCCATTTACGCCGAACTCGCCGCATAGTGATACCTGCACAAGGAGCAAATCTTAGAGTGATTGACACACAAAACCATACTGATGAAACTGTACTGGCTTTTTGTAGCAATGATTACTTAGGTTTATCGCGTCACGCTGATTTAATTACGGCAGCTTGCCAAACCGCATGCACTGCTGGTATTGGGGCGGGGGCTTCGCCTTTGGTATCTGGGCATAGCTTTGAGAATCAGTGTTTAGAAGAAGAGTTAGCAACTTTTGTAGGATTGCCACGTGCCTTATATTTTTATGCGGGATACGCAGCAAATATGGGAATTGTGCCTGCTTTAGTCGGCGAAGGCGATGCAGTTTTTTCTGACCAACTAAACCATGCCTGTTTAATTGATGGGGCGCGTTTGTCTAAAGCAGTAATTTACCGTTATGCCCATCAAGATTTAGTGATGTTAGAAAATAACTTAAAAAATAGTACGGCGATACGTAAATTAATTATCAGTGATGCGGTATTTAGTATGGACGGTAGCCTTGCTAATATTACAACATTGTATGAATTATCTGAACGCTATGATGCACTATTATTATTAGATGATGCCCACGGTTTTGGTGTATTAGGTAAAAAAGGTGCCGGCAGTCTAATGCAAGCAGGCTTAACACACCATCATTTTAAACGCCGTATTTTATATATGGCAACTTTGGGTAAAGCGGCAGGGGTAGCAGGGGCTTTTATAGCGGGTGATAACACATTAATTGAATGGTTGATGCAAGCAACCCGTAGTTATATTTTTGCAACTGCTCCACCAGCACTATTGGCTAGTAGTGTACGTGCAAGTTTACGTATAATGACACAAGAAATATGGCGACAAGACTATCTACGAGATTTAATTGCTTATTTTAAACACAGTATGTTAAATGTTTTAGCATTGAACCCTACTAAATGGCAGCTGCTACCTTCTGATACGCCGATTCAGCCTTTATTAATAGGCGATAACTTTACTGCTTTAGCGGTGATGCAAGCATTGTGGCAGAAAGGTTTTTGGGTGGCTGCGATTCGACCACCCACAGTACCTGTGGGTACAGCACGGTTACGTATTACCCTGTCTTGTTTACATACCACAGCCGATATAGACGGTTTAATACAAGCTTTAACGCATATTAAAACTCATCTTAAACTTAATATCTAATTTATTTAGTAGATAGTATTTAGTATTAAAGCTTAGTATTAATAAAAAATAAAAATTTATTATTTAAACTGTATATTTAAAACTGTCATGAGTACAACAATTACATTGGCAATTATTGGTGCAGGTCCAGCAGGACTGATGGCGGCAGAAACTGCCGCAAATATGGGTGTTCGTAATATTCATGTATTTGATGCAATGCCCAGTGTCGGTAGAAAATTATTATTAGCCGGCATTGGTGGTTTAAATTTAACACATAGTGAACCCAACGAATTATTTTTTAAGCGTTATCAATCACAGTCTCATCTATTATTAGACGCATTACACTCTTTTGATGCTCAAGCTTTACGTCAATGGTGTACTGATTTAGGGATTGAAACCTTTGTAGGTAGCAGTGGCAGAGTGTTTCCCGAACAAATGAAAGCTGCCCCGTTATTACGAACTTGGTTAGTCCGTTTAAAAGCACAAGGTATACAGTTTCATAGCCGTCATCGTTGGTTAGGGTTTAGCCATACAGCTAAAATTGATATTAATAATAAAATAAATAAAATAAAAAACAATACAACAAATACAACAAATACAACAAATACAACAAATACAACAAATACAATAAATGAAAAAAATAAAATATTATGCTTTGAAACGCCTAATGGCATTGTTCAAATTACTGCTGATGCAACGGTATTAGCTTTAGGCGGTGGTTCATGGTCTAAGTTAGGCAGTGACGGTGCGTGGCAAGCTATTTTGAGTCGTTATGGTGTGTTAGTAAACCCTTTAATGCCTGCTAATTGTGGGTTTAATGTGTCGTGGAGTGATTTTTTTATTGCCAAGCACGCAGGGTCTGTTTTAAAAAATGTTGCGATTAATCATAATGAATCACAAAAAATAGGTGAGTTAGTCTTAACAAAAAACGGTATTGAAGGTGGCTTAGTGTATGCACATAGCCATATTTGGCGTAATAGCTTACATCTTAAAACACCTTGCGTTATTTATATTGATTTACTGCCACACCATAGCAATACAGAGGTATTATTGGCTTGTCAGTCACGTGGATCGCGTAGCCTTTCTGGGCATTTAAACAGCCGTTTAAGGTTAAATAGCACCGTGTTTACCTTGCTTCGTGAATGTTTATCCGTTGATATACTCAATAATCCAACAAAGTTAGCACAAGCTATTAAAAATTTACCGATTCCCTTATTGTCTACTCGCCTACTAGACGAAGCAATTAGCAGTGCAGGCGGTGTAGCGTGGGAATCTTTAGGGAATGACTATCAGCTACATAATATTCCCACTGTGTTTTGTACGGGTGAAATGTTAGACTGGGAAGCGCCGACAGGCGGTTATTTATTGACGGCTTGTTGGGCAACGGGACGGGCTACGGGTATTGGCGTTGGGCAATTTATTAATCAATAGTCATAATTAAGTCAATTTAAGCCGTACTGCATCACGAAATACTTCAAAAATCAACATAAAAGCGTTATCTGGTGTTGTGATTTTGTAGCTGCGGCTTGCCCGTTGGTCCGTTAATCCTACCATATTCCATAATAAAGTCTGTAAAGATGGACTGGTATCAACGGGCTTACGTTGAATAAATAATTGGTCTAACAACTTACCTATTGGCATTTTTCCTTCATTTAATGCGTTTACAAACCAACTAGGTACGGCATCAAGCCTTGTAAAACTAAGATTATCCATAAACACATCACCATCAGCATTGTGCAAACTAGTAATCCGTTGTAACCAATGTGTACCGCCCATAATAGTATTTAATTCATTCGCTAACGGTGATACATTTAATTCAGTCGCAGTAATAATATATTGTTTATGCAAGTAAATAGCCATAGCATTATTATTAATAGCACTACACAGTCTAGTCGTTGAACCATCGTGTGTTATCAACAATCGCAATAAGCTATCGTACTGTGTGAAAGTTGAATATTGCACGCGGTTTAGATTGAACGACATATTAGCCTTTATTAACTTTACTGTAATATTTAATACTATTATTGTTATTATTTTGTTGCTATAACTCAATTGTTATAAACTCATTGTTATAAATAAATCATTTAAATAGCAATCAATCAATTAATATTAATTCTTTTTATTATGCTGTAATAAAACGACTTGCACACACTGAAAAAAATTGCTATAGTTTGTATATGTTGCACTGCAACATAAATATATATAAAATATAGTACAACAATATAATACACATCACTATAAACATATAGATTTACAACCTACAGTTTGTGGTTTCTCAAAAATACTAGGATACTAAATAACATGAATACATTTAATTTTACACAAGCTCAAACAGCCTTATCAACACAATCCAGCGAATTTGCTAAAGTATTTACAGCCCACGCAACTAAAATTGCGGCGGCACAACAAAATTGGTTACAAAGCCAAGCAGATACAGTTAAAGCTCAATTTGAACAATTGACAACAAACAAAGACTTAGCAGCCAGTGCACAGTCTATTCAAAATAATGTACAGCCTGCTGCTGAATCAATGATTAAGCATGCACAGCAATTATTTAATTTAACTTTAGCAGCACAAAAAGAATTAACTGCTAAAGTTCAAGACAGCTACCAAGCATTTGCTATTGAAGCCAATACTGCGGTTGATGCAGGTATTAAAAAAATGCCCAATGAAGGTGAACCCTTTGTCGGTATGGCAAAAAATGCTTCGCAATCTATTGTTAGTGCATTTGAACAAGTAGCGACTCATGTTAAAACAGCACAAACTAATTATGAAACACAAGTTGCTAAATTATTTGACAATGCTTTAACAGCAGTTACAACACCCGCTGCTACTGTTGCAGCAAAACCTACTGTAAAAAAAGCGGTTTAATTTAATTAATCCTCGTTAAAAAGCCTCGCAAATAAAAACTGCGGGGCTTTTTAAATACTAAAATATAGTATAGATAAATCTTTTTAAAAATGCTATTTTTACAGAAACGCTATCTTTAAGATTAATTTATTTCTTGATAAAAGTTAAAAAACGGTAAGATATAACAAAAAAAGTCGTTACAAGCAATTTACCTGTAACGACTTTTACTATTTGGCGGAGCGGACGGGACTCGAACCCGCGACCCCCGGCGTGACAGGCCGGTATTCTAACCAACTGAACTACCGCTCCGAATCTATATGGCGTCCCTACGGGGATTCGAACCCCGGTTACCGCCGTGAAAGGGCGATGTCCTAGGCCTCTAGACGATGGGGACGAGGCTTTAAAACTAAAAATACATACTGTCTATTTTGTTATTATAACCTATAAATCTATTTGGTGGAGATAAGCGGGATCGAACCGCTGACCTCTTGCATGCCATGCAAGCGCTCTCCCAGCTGAGCTATACCCCCTAAACTTCAAAATTGTATTGCTACAATTAATTTGTGATTATAAGCGACTATCTCTATTTAGTCAAAGCTATTAAATTTATCGGAAGTTTTTTTTGAACATGCACCCAATCAAAATAAGGCCCGGGATCAGTTTTTCGTAACGGTGCAATATCGCTGTGTCCTGTGATGTAACATAAGGGCAATAATTTATTTAAACGCAATAACAAACGGTATAAAGCTGCGTATTGTGCTTCGGTAAAAGGAATAGAATCTGAACCTGCTAACTCAATGCCTATTGATGTATCGTTTAAATTATGCCGAATACCCTGCGGTGTTACCAGATGCGACTGCCCTGCATGCCAAGCACGGCGATGTAAACCCACACACTGCACAACCCGCCCACGCCGTGATATGTAAAAATGTGCCGATACCCGTAAATAAGCTATCTCAAAAAAATAAGGGTGATGCAACTGATAGTGTGGCAATTGATTCATAAATAACCGCCTAACCCAACGCGGTTCAAACGATTCTGGTGGCAAAGAAATATTATGTATGACTACTGTGTCTATGATACTGCCGCTGGGTCTAACATTGTGATTTGGACTAACCCAGCGGGGTAAACCATCTAACCATCTTGAATTAAGCGTAGGTTTCATATTATGATTTATTACTTATACTTTGTTGCCTAAAATACGCTGCCAGTGTGCATATTCACTTTTAAACGCTAAACCACGCTTAGGTGCAGACAAAGCCCATACAACATCGGTATTGTTTTTATCAATGATTTTTAACCATACCCACAAACGACACTCACGGATATAAAACATAGCAAATATACCCACTACTAATAACAAAGCACCTAAATAAACAACCGCTTTACCTGGGCTTTTAGTCACTTGAAATACACTAGCTTGTTTATGTTGTGCCTCTTCTAATTGAAGTATAAAAGGTGCATTCAACAAAAAACTATCACTATAGGCTGTTAAAGCTGTTTGTAAAAACATCTGGTTTGCTTCTGTATTATTTAAAATAGGCAATCCTGCTTCAACTCTTGCTTGCTGCCATACGTCCCACGCAACGCCCGACAATACTCTTAAAATAACCATTGCCATAGTTTCTGCTTGTACTTTAGGCACATTTTTATCAATAAACGCCGCAATTGCTGTAAACCCCCCTGATTGAGCTGTACCAGCAAATAGACTTAACGCTTTTTCAGCACTCATTTGTAGTTGTTGTCTTGATTCAAGACTTCGCCCTTCTCCAGCAGCACTTTTTAAAGCAAAAGCCGCCGCCGCACGCTGTTGTATCACTGGATTAGCCAAGGCAGCTCTCAAACGCATATATTCTAATACTGTGCCGTTGTCATCGGCTGGAAGACGTATAAACTTAAAGGCTTCACTGGGCGTATTTCGCATACCCAGCAATAAGATTGATTGTGCCAATTCGTCAATTTGTCCATCATCACCTAGTTTAATCGGCAACTGATACGCGTGGTATTCTTTTGCTTGACCCGTATTGTCCCGCAATTTATACACCACTGATGGTCCTACGTTACGCAACTGTTTATTGCGGGGGGCAGGCACACCTAATACAGTATTCAAATTATCGGATACAGTCGAAGACTTAGTTAAAACTGTGTTGGAAAAATCCTCTACATTAATAGGGCGATATGCTGAAAATTCTACCGTTAAAGCAGCGCGATTCGCTAATAAAATATTGTTACCGACAGTACCTTTTAACGCAAAAGTGTCATTTTTTTGCCCTGTCAATGGATATCCTTTAAGTTGTAAAGTACTACCACCATCATCAAAACTACTTTGATAAACCGTTACACCCTTGTAATTTAAAGGTTCATTGACAATAATTTTTTTCTCAAAACTCTCACGCGTATCAAGGTCACGGACGATAACATCACTGGTAAATAATTTTGGCATTCCAGTAGAATAATACTCCACATTGAATTTTTTTAAGGTTAATTCAAACGGCAACGGTTGAACCAGTACACCATCTTGATAATTAACTACCGCATTGCGTGTAGTCGCACCTTCGGGTATTAAAACATTGGCTCGGTAACTTGGGTTGTTTAATGGTAGA
>JAYWHD010000137.1:0-2346 GCA_043777895.1 Betaproteobacteria bacterium
TTGGCTAAATGTGTGACTACCTGTTGAAAAGCTGTTTCTAACATCGCTGGATTTTCATAGCGTGATGTGATTGGAATCGCTTTGCCTGCTTTAAATAATATATTAGCAATGGGCATTTTATAAATTTGATAATCCATAACAAAATAAATGGGTCTTGGGCTGGCAGCCATTAATAAAAGTACATCAATAAAGCTAACGTGATTACACGCCAATAAACACGCCCCTTCAGTAGGAATATTAGTTTCATTATTCACTTTAAAGCGATAAATAATATGTGCTAAACCATAGCTAATAAACCGCAATAAAAACTCTGGCGTTAAAATAAATACATAACTAACTACTACTATATTTAATAAAGCGGTAGTCAATAAAATTTCTGGCACACTCAACTGGAATATTGTTTGTAAAAAAATAATCATTAAAGCGGCGGTTATCATAAATAAAGCATTAATAATATTATTGGTGGCAATAATTCTAGCTCTATGGGTATCGGGGCTACGTGCCTGAATTAACGCGTACATTGGTACGCTAAATAAACCTGCTGAAAAAGCTAAAAAGAACAACATTGTCAAAATATAAATGCTGTTATCTTGCGCTAAAAAACGGGTTAAGCTAAATAAAGTAGGTTGGATAGATTGATTGGGTTGATTGTTAATGACAATATGGCTTAATTCTGATGAAAAATTAACTGTAAATAAATATAGCAATACACCAAAAAAAGTCATTCCAAAAGCACCAATTGGTACTAAACCAATTTCTATACGTCTACGCGACAATAGTTCACACGCCAAAGACCCCAAACCAATGCCAATGGAAAATACCATTAACAGAACGGTAGCAACATTAGCATCGCCTTTTAAAGTATCTTTTGCTAACGCTGGAAACAAAGTTAATACGACTGCACCAAAAAACCATAACCAACTGATACCGATCAAGCAACGAAATACAACAGGATAAGTGTGAGCTAACTTTAAGTTTTTAATTGTTTCAGTAAATGGGTTCCAGTTTATGGTTAAATCAGGGGCTGTTGCGGGTGAATTAGGTAAGAATTGTGCTGCAATTCGTCCAAGAATGGCAATTAAAATACAAGTAATTGCGGTGTAATGAACGCCTACAATCGGCCAAGCAATTAGAAACCCACCCATTACTGTGCCTAGTAAAATAGACACAAAAGTACCCATTTCCACCATTCCATTACCGCCTGTTAGTTCTTCTGCTGTCAAGTGTTGAGGCAAGTAAGCGTATTTAACAGGCCCAAATAAAGTGGAGTGCAATCCCATTGCGAAAGTACACCCAAGCAGTATGAAAATATTTACGGTTGTAAAACCAAAATAGGCAACCAACATAATTAATATTTCTAAATTTTTAACGCCACGCATTAAACGTGATTTTTCGTACTTATCAGATAGCTGTCCTGAAGTGGCTGAAAACAACAAAAAAGGCAAGGTAAACAGGGCGGCTATTAGTTGTGCAATTAAGTGTGCATCTAAACCAGTTTTAAGTAAATCGGCAGCGTTTAATCCATAGCCATAGGTGACCATCAAAGTGAAAGAAAATTTGAATATATTATCATTGCCTGCCCCTAAAAATTGTGTTATAAAAAAAGGGGCAAATCGGCGTTCGGTCAGTAATTTAAATTGATTAGACATAAATTTTTTTGATGATAAATTAAAGTAAACTAAAGTAAATTAGTTTAATGGCTATGCTATTTAAATGATTCAAGTACTTAAGTACAGCGGCTAAATATAGTTGAACAAAATTGTATATGTGTAGTGTTTACCAAATATAAAGTGAATACTTTTAGTTTTAAATTTGGTTTAATTAAATTTGTTTTAACTAAAAATTGTTTTAATAGACAATAAAAAGTTTACAATTAAAGATTGATAAAAAGATTGATAAAAAAAGGCTTAAATTAAATTATTTAGTTATCTAGCTATTCAATTCTTTATTAATTTAATCAATATTATAAATACTAAAAAAGCATTAAAAAAGCATTAAAGATATATTGTATGAAGAAAACAACCGTGCCATTACTAAGAAAGTATACCCACTTTATGAAATTTAACCGCCAATTTACAAGGGAATACTTAAAAAAATACCGCTTACTGACTGTATATATTGTACTTGGTCTAGTTCTTTCAGGCTGTAGTGTTTATAAAAAAGACATTGCCCAAGGAAATAAATTAGAAGCTGAACAGGTGAATATTTTAAAAATAGGTATGACGCGCCAAAAAGTACAACAAATATTAGGCACACCTCTGCTACAAGATATTTTTAATCAGCAACGCTGTGATTATGTCTACCGATATGTATCAAAAATAGGAAAAATAGAACAGCAAGTTTTGA
>JAYWHD010000138.1:0-6482 GCA_043777895.1 Betaproteobacteria bacterium
GATTGAAGTGCCTTTTACAGATGCAATTCCTAGTGATTATGATGGTGTGATGGGCGTACCAATTAGCTTTTTAGACAAGTATTCACCTGAACAGTTTGAGATAGTTGGGGGAACAGCTAATGGACAAGTACCTAATAAATATAAAATTGGTGATTTTAAAACTTACAATAATCCCATTTCAAATGATGAAAAAATCTATCAAAGAATTTTAATTAGACATAAAAGATAAAAAATAATAATTAGAATCAGGATTTTTAAGATTAAAAGATAAACAGGATTTTAAAACACCTTTAAATTCTGAAAATCTTGATTTAAACTTTTAGTTTTAAGCCTTAAAAATAACTTTTTATACCTCTTTATATATTTTTAATCGTTTTAATCATTTTAATCATTTTAATAATTTAATAAACAATAATAATGAAGACACTATTAAGAACAAACATCAGCATATTTGGAAATTAGCTGAAATGGACGTACACCACGTAACTGCTTGGAGTAAAGGTGGCTTAACAGAGATAAAAAATTGTCAAATGTTATGCAAAACTCACAATAGAGCAAAAGGCAATAAATAAAATAATAATAATTAATGATAATTAATGATAATTAATAATAATATTTATGAAAGCAAACGAAACCAAAGTCAATGAGTTTTTAGCAAAAAATAAAATTGCGTTTACCATTCCAGTCTATCAAAGAAATTATGATTGGACAGTGTCGCAATGTAAACAATTGTTTTACGATGTGATTGAAGCTGGGCAGGACGAGCAAATCAATGCACATTTTATTGGTAGTATCGTCTATGTTCACGATGGTATTTATAGTGCATCAGGTTTAAGTGAATTAACTATTATTGATGGGCAGCAGCGGCTAACCACTATCACTTTAATTTATATTGCACTTTATCAACTTGCAAAAAAAATGCAAACTGAACGATTTGAACAATTAGCAATTGAAATCAATGAGACATATTTAATTAATAAGTTTTTGCCTGAAGAACAAAAAATAAAATTAAAACTCACCGAAAATAATAAAGCAGCACTTCAACATATACTCAATTCGTTTGATGGCGAAACGTTTAAAAGTTATTCTAGAATTATTGAGAATTTTACTTATTTTAAGTCGGTTATTAATATAAATAATCTTGAAATTATTCAACGCGGACTTTCAAAATTAATGTTTGTAGACATTGCGTTAGATAGAGAAAAAGACAATCCGCAAAGAATTTTTGAAAGTTTAAATTCAACAGGACTTGAATTGTCTCAAGCTGACTTAATTAGAAATTATATTTTGATGGGATTAAGTTCCATAGAGCAAGAACGAATTTATAAGCAATATTGGCAATTCATTGAAAAAGATGCAACAGATGAAACGACCAATCAAACAAAAATATCAGAATTTATTCGTGATTATTTGACACTTAAAAATAAAGAAATTCCAAATAAAGACAAGGTATATGTCGAATTTAAAAAGAAAAATCCGACTTCTAACATTGAACAATTAGAATGTGTTTTGAGGGAATTAAAAGCTTTAGTCAAGCATTACAATAAATTACTTAATCCAAAAAATGAATTAGATAAACACATACGTATACAGCTTGAGTATATTAATAGATTAGAAATAAATGTTGCATTTCCTTTTTTAATGAAAGTGTATGAAGACTTTGCAATTCAAACGATTAATAACAATACTTTTATTTTAGTGTTATCCACGGTTCAATCTTTTGTGTTTAGACGTTTTATTGTTGGTTTGCCGAGCAATGCACTCAATAAAATATTTATGGGCTTATATGACAAAGTAGAACCTAATAACTACCTATCCTCAATTCAAAAATACTTGTTACAAAAACCAGGTATACAGCGTTTTCCAAAAAATAATGAAATAATAAAAGCACTTGAAGAAAAAGATGTTTATAACATTAAACCTAAAAACCGTACTTATTTATTTGAACGGCTTGAAAATTTTCAAAACAAGGAATTAGTTGTCATTGAAGGCAATGCCGATATTACCATTGAGCATATTTTTCCACAGAATCCTGACCCACAATGGAAAATTGAGCTGGGTATAGAGGAATACAATTTAATTAAAGATTGTTATCTTAATACCATTGGCAATCTAACTTTTTCAGGTAACAATGGAAAATTGAGCAACAAACCTTTTCTTGATAAAAAAGAAATGAATATTGATGGTAAAGAACAAGGTTACATATTTAGCCGACTTTGGTTAAACAGAGGCTTAAAAGAAAAAATAAAATGGAATCAAGCTGCAATTAAAGAACGATCAAACATTATTACAAAACGCTTCATAAATATTTGGTCTATTCCTGATATTGACATTGTGCTTGAAGAAAGAAATGATGAAATTAATATTTTTGATGCTGAAGATCCAAAACATAAAAAATTAGAATATGCTATATTTTTTAACCAAAAAATACAACCAAAAACTGTGACTGAATTTTATGTTGCTATTATTCAAAAACTATTTGAATTACAACCCGAATCATTTATTGATACGAATTTAGGTCGTAAGCTAAAAATATCATCAAATGCCAATGACTATGGCAATTTAAAATACGAACAATTACCAAACAACTATTTACAAAATAACTATTTTATTCTTACAAATACCAGTAGTTCTGATAAATTTGAAAAAATTAAATACATTCTAAGTGCATTGGGTTTTGAAGATGAGTTAATGATTAAATATGAAGATTAAATATGAAGATAAATATGAAGATTAAATATGAAGATAAATATGGTAATTAAATTACCTTTAAAATAATTACTTAATTACTTATTTCCTTACTTCCTTCTTATTTTTTATTTTTTTGTTGTGATAGGTTGATTGTTTATGCTTAATAATTTTAAAAAACGGCCTTACAATTTTTCACCAGGCCCTGCAGCATTGCCGCAATCTGTTTTAGAACGTGCGGCTAGCGAAATGCTTGATTACCGTGGGACAGGTATGAGTGTGATGGAAATGTCGCATCGCAGTCAATTGTTTATGGATATTTACCACCACGCCCACGATAGTGTACGTAAACTATTGAATGTTCCGAATAATTACCGTATTTTATTTCTTCAGGGCGGCAGTATCGGTGAAACAGCTATTGTCCCACTTAATTTGCTGGGCAATAACCCGCAAGCCGATTATGTAATTACGGGTAACTGGAGCGAAAAAGCTTATAAAGAGGCTAAAAAATATGGTGATATTCAGATAGCAGCCAGTAATTTAAACCCTTTAATTAAATCAACACACCATTTAGCAGCGGGGACTTATATTCCTGTGGCGGATAGTTGGCTAATACGTTCTAATAGTGCTTATGTGCATTATTGTGATAATGAAACTATCCAAGGTTTGGAGTTTTTTACGCCACCGAACACGGGCAATGTGATTCAGGTTGTAGATGCTTGCAGCAACTTATTCAGCCGTCCAGTAGACATTTCGCGTTATGGCGTGGTATACGCCAGTGCCCAAAAAAATATCGGTCCAGCAGGCTTAACCGTAGTCATTGTGCGAGATGATTTATTGAATCAAGCCCAGCTAGTGTGTCCTAGTGCTTTTAGTTACCGTTTGGCAGCTGACAATGACAGTATGTATAACACGCCACCGACTTATGCTTTGTATATGGCAGGTTTAGTGTTTGATTGGATGAATGAACAGGGCGGGTTAGCAGCACTGGCACAACAAAATGATGTGAAAGCTGCGTGTTTATATCAAGCCATTGATAATAGCCATTTTTACGAAAACCGTATTGACATTACTTGCCGTAGCCGTATGAATATCCCATTTTATTTGGCAGATGAGTCTTTAAATGAAGCTTTTTTAGCGGGTGCTCAAGCCGCAGGATTGCTACAGTTAAAAGGGCATAAAATAGTCGGTGGTATGCGTGCATCGCTGTACAATCCAACGCCGATTGACGCAGTACAGGCTCTCGTTGCGTATATGCAAACGTTTGAAAAAAGTAAAACATAGCGTAAAGATTATTAGGCTATAATTAGCAGTTACTATTTTTTGCCTTTTTATTAAAAAAATGAAAAGAGCGGACAATCATAAGTCTTAAACTAGTAGCTAGTTGATTAATTACTTGTTTAAGTATTTAAGCATCTAAACATCTAAACATCTAAACATTTTATTATTTTTTATTAATATTATAGGAATACTGTTATGAAAACCTTCGTTGCACAACCGCTCGAAGTGAAGCATGACTGGGTTGTACTAGACGCATCAGAACTCGTTCTGGGCCGTGTTGCCAGTGAAGTGGCACGCCGTTTGCGTGGTAAGCACAAACCAGAATTTACGCCTCACGTTGATACAGGTGATTATGTCATCATCACTAATGCTGCTAAATTACGCGTTACTGGCTCTAAATTTTTAGAGAAAAAATACTATCGCCATTCGGGTTATCCTGGCGGTATCTATGAAACCAATTTTCGCAATATGCAAGAAAAACACCCTGGTCGTGCTTTGGAAAAAGCAGTCAAGGGCATGTTGCCAAAAGGCCCTCTCGGTTATGCCATGATTAAAAAACTCAAGGTATACGCTGACGCATCGCACCCACACAGTGCACAGATGCCTACTACTATTACTTTGTAAGGCGAATCATGGATTTCGGAAGCTATAATTATGGTACGGGTCGCCGCAAAAGCGCCGTTGCTAGAGTGTTTATTAAAGCAGGTACAGGAACTATTGTTGTCAATGGTAAACCTGCTGAACAGTACTTTTCACGTGAAACAGGCATGATGATTGTTCGTCAGCCCCTTAACTTATTGAACATGCTGACTAGCTTGGACATTATGGTTAATGTGGCAGGCGGCGGTCAAAGTGGTCAAGCAGGTGCAGTACGTCACGGCATTACCCGTGCATTGATTGATTGGGACGCTGCAAATAAACCTGCTTTGAAAAAAGCGGGTCTAGTAACCCGTGATGCCCGTGAAGTTGAACGTAAAAAAGTCGGTTTACGTGGTGCACGTCGTCGTAAACAATTCTCTAAACGCTAATTAACTTAATTTATTTAATTAATTTAACGGCCTCTGTTTATCAGAGGTTACTAAAAACCACTGTTCTTAAACACAGTGGTTTTTTTACGAATAATATTTACTAAACAAAAAAATATCAACGCAAAAAATTAATACAACACTATTTATTTAACATAGCATTACTTTGTTTCTAGCTGTTTCTTTAACATTAAAATAGCTTATTTTTAAATTATTATTTCTAATTAAAGGCTACTATGCTGGTGATTTAATATAAATAATATTTAATAAATATTATTTTACATAGTCGTCTTACAATCTGCTTCAATTAACCAATTTTAGTTTAGTCTATTAAAGTTTAATTTTATTTAAATTTTATTTAATTTTATTTTTATTTTTATTTAAAAAATTATGAAACATTCTTTGCCCTCACTGCATCTAATAATTTATTTGTTTAGTTTGATATTAGTAACAGCCGTATCGGCAACACCATTAAATGAAACTTTATTAAATACGAATACAACAGAGCAAGAGTTACGTAAAGAAATTCATGAAGCAATGAAGGCTTTGTGGGAAAAAGCAGATGTCAATAAAGATAACCGTATTACTAAACTTGAGGCACAAGCGGCTAATATGATTATTTGTTCAAAAAATTTTGAGGCTATTGATACTGACAAAGATGGCAAAGTAAGTGAGCTTGAAAGTAAGTTATGGATGAAATACTACACTGAAGAACGTACTAAGCACTCTACAGATCAGCTAGAAGAAGTGGCACAGGATACACACTATATTGCAAAAAAATACCGTAGTATGGTATTTAAATCACCAGAGCAGCGGCAAATAGAATTACTGTCTAAAATAAATAAAACTGAACCGCACAAAAATGCTACACCTAGTATTCAGCGGTCAGTAAATTTTTCTCAATAAAAAAATACAGTAAAAATACGTAGCCATTTATACTAAAATAGGGAATGACTACTCCCGCTACCCCCACTCAATTTATTACGCTTCAGTCTACTAACACCAGCACAGAAACGTTTATTCCTAGTAAAGACAGCTCTTTAGAAGCATCCATTTCAACTTTGCAAGCAAAGCTAATAAAACTTGGCTTTGTCGTTACTGAACAATCTTGGCTTAATGATATTGAAGGTATTTGGTCGGTACATTTGACCGACACTGATTGTAAACGCCTGTTTAGTAATGGTAAAGGGGCTAGTGAATTGGCAGCCCGTGCCAGTGCTTTAGGTGAGTTTTTTGAACGATTATCAACTAACTATTTTTGGACACATTTTTATTTAGGTGAAAAAATAGCTAATGCACCTTGGGTACATTATCCGCAAGAACATTGGTTTACTTTGACAACTAAAGGAACACGTCATAAAAAGCTGACTGAATTACCTAAGGGGCTACTGAACCCTAAACTGCACTTATTTTATAATCCAAATAACACAATTGAATCCCATCAATTAGTAGACTTAAATTCTGGTAATAGTGAACGCGGTATTTGTA
>JAYWHD010000139.1:0-6432 GCA_043777895.1 Betaproteobacteria bacterium
GCACTCATACCATAAATCAAACCAAAATTAATCGTTTTAGCATACCGTCTTTGTTCATTCGTTACGGTATGAATCGCATCACTGGCGATACCAAAAATCTCTGCAGCAGTTGCACGGTGTATATCAACCCCCGCGTTAAACGCTTGAATTAAAGTAGAATCTTGTGAGATATGTGCCATAATTCTAAGCTCAATTTGAGAGTAATCTACACTGACTAATTGATAGCCTGATGGTGCGATAAATGCCTGACGAATACGGCGACCCTGTACTGTTTTTACAGGTATATTTTGTAAATTGGGTTCGCTAGAAGACAAGCGGCCCGTAATAACAGCGGCTTGTGAATAATGGGTATGTACCCGCCCAGTGAGCGGTTCAATTAATGTAGGCAAAGGATCGGTATAGGTGTTTTTTAATTTAGCAAGGCTACGGTGTTGCAAAATAACAGCGGGTAATAAACAAACTTGACCATTATTATCAACTGCATTTACTAAGGCTTGCAAAGTATCTTCGTCCGTACTGGGTGCACCTGTTGCTGTTTTACTTTGAATGGGATAACCCAATTGTTGATACATGATATCGCCCAATTGTTTAGGCGAATTTAAATTAAATGGCTGATTTGCAATACTATGTGCCTGCTGCTCTAAAGCCAGTAGTTCAATACCCAGCTCATGACTTTGTGCATGTAATAACTGCGTATCAATCTTAACGCCTGTACGTTCAATGTCAAATAATACAGGCTGACTAACTATTTCTAAAGCATACACCGCCGCCAAGCCTTCATCAGCATGAATCATAGGCCACATTAAATGGTGTAACTGCCAAGTAAAGTCGGCATCTTCCGCTGCATATACTGCGACTTGTTCAATAGACACTTGATCTATCGTAATGGCTTTTGCACCTTTACCACATAAATCTTCGTAAGCAATGCCTTTTTTACCTAAATATCGCTCGGCTAAGGCACTTAAATTATTACGCTTATGTGCCTCTAATACATACGCGGCTAACAAAGTATCGTGTGCAACCCCCCGTAACTGAATGCCATGATTAGCAAATACATGCATATCAAACTTAGCATGCTGTAATACTTTTTGTTGGTGTACCGCATCACTTTCTAACCAAGGCTTTAAAAGTGTTAGCACAAGCGATAACGGTAATTGTTCAGGTGCATCACTGTAGGTATGCCCCACAGGAATATAGGCAGCAATCCCTGTTTCACAACACAAAGAAATACCGACTAAATGGGCTTTCCACGCCCCAAGTGCATTGGTTTCTGTATCAATCGCGACCAAAGGGGCTGCATGTATTTTATCCAGCCAACGGTGCAAATCGGGTAAAGTTAAAATCGTTTCATATTGAACTGTCGCTACAATAAGCGATGAGGCTGGTTTATCAGCAAAAATACGTGCATCACCCACAGGAATACTATTCGGATCACCCGTTAATTCGCGTAACCAAGTCCTAAAACCCAGCTGGTCAAACAATCTTCTCTGCACTAACACATTAGGTAAGGGTGTTTTAAGTGCATCAAAACTAGCCACATAAGGGCTTAAGTCTACATCACATTTAATAGTTAATAGCTGACGTGTTAAAGCAAATTGATTATTAGTAATAGCTTGTCGTAAATTGTCTCCCACAACGCCTTTAATTTCATGGGCGTTAATGATTAAATTGTCTAAACTGCCATAAGCTTGTAACCATTTCACCGCAGTTTTTGGGCCACATTTGTACACACCAGGAATATTGTCTGATGTATCACCGATTAAAGATAAATAATCAATGATTCGTTCAGGTAGCACACCAAAGTTATTTTCTACGCCTGCAACCCCCATACGTTCTTGCTTCATAGTATCAACCAGCAATATATTTGCATTAACCAATTGTGCCATATCTTTATCACCTGTACTGATAATAATGTCGCACCCTGTAGCGGCAGCTTGTACAGCTAAAGTACCCATCACGTCATCGGCTTCAACGCCTGGAACCATTAATACATGCCAACCTAAAGCCGCCACAATACTGTGAACCCACTCAATTTGTGAACGCATGTCATCAGGCATCTGCGAACGGGTCGCTTTGTATTCTGAATATAAATCATCACGAAACGTTTTACCTTTAGCATCAAATACACAAACACGGTGAGTAGCCTGTGGAAAGTCGGCAACCAAACGACGCATCATACTGACAATGCCATAAACAGCCCCAGTGGGTTCACCCGCTTGATTTCGCAAATTAGGCAA
Organism: Betaproteobacteria bacterium; assembly: GCA_043777895.1. GTDB lineage: Bacteria > Pseudomonadota > Gammaproteobacteria > Burkholderiales > Burkholderiaceae_C > JBDLSY01. The sequence continues at coordinate 2,238 of JAYWHD010000139.1, forward strand.
AGCATAAAATGCACGGTACAAATAAGATGACCCATCAACCAATAACAACACTTGTTTTTGGGAAAACGAATCTACAGTCTGCGGCTCTAAACTAGAAAACAAATCCATACTCATACACAGTACCTATACAATAATTGTATTATTTTTATATGCTATTTTTATATGCTATTTTTATAGCTTATTTTTATAGATTATTTATCGCCCTAAACTTTCAAAAGCTTTGGTGATGCGTTTAACACTAACAGGAGTCAGTGTTTTTAATTCTTGGGCAAATAAACCAATCTGTAACTCTTCTAATAACCAACGGATATTGTCTAAAATCTCATCAGGATGACCTTTTCTAGCTAATTTGATGCGTTCGTACTGTATCCACAAAGGTTTTATCTCTAACATTAACCGCTCATCTCTGGCAGAGTCTATCCGTATTTTATCACCTCGCACAGTAATTCCTTGTAGATAACGTGGATAGTGTCCTAAGCGTTCAAATGATTCATTTAAAAAACCATCATAAAATAAGCGTTCATATTGAATCAATAAATAAGAATGGCTTAAAGTATATGCTTTTAGTGTGCCAATTTTTTTATAAGCAGCAGCAGCATAAGTAATAATTTCTTGTATACGTCTTGCCCATTCTTGGGCTAATAAACTGACTTTTGCCCTTGCTTGGGCAACAATGCCATCAAAGTCTTTTGCTGTTTTTGGGAGAGTGTTATTTGCAATAATATTGTCTAGTGCAGCATTTATGACTGTTTGAATCAAACTATCTGCACTATAAATAGGTAATTTACAGGCAGTCGCCTGTGCGGCAGGTGTTTGCAATATTTTAAGTGTTTTTTCTAGGGCTTTAAGTGACTCTTTAAGGTGTAAAATGACTAAACGCCGTAAACCTAAACGGTGTGTTTTTTTAGCCAAGCCTTCATCATCAAATACTTCTAAAGTTACGGCATCACCGCCATCTTTTAAAGCTGGAAAGCCTAATAATACTTGACCTTTTCGCTTAACTTCTAGCAGTTCAGGCCAATCCTCTACAGTCCAAGCCGTCATACGTTCAGGCAAATCAGTAATGATTGTAGGGATGACCGTAGTTGTTGCTATAGTTATCGCTAATGCTTTATGTGTTATAGAGACAATATTATTAGGGTTACTTACTAATGTTGCAACCCGTGCAGCTTGCATAAATTGTGCTTGAGCTTGTGTTCCTAATGCAGCTTTTAAACTCGCAAGACTGCGTCCTAAATCAAGCATACGGCCATACTCATCAAGTACTTGGTAATTCATATAACAATGAGCAGGCAACAAATCAGGTTTAAAATCCTCAAACTGTACGGCTACATTTACGCGACTACGTACAAACGCCAATAGAGTGTCTAATAAAGAGGTATTGCCATATTGATTCGTTTGAATCGCCCATTCAGAGAATAGCTTAGCCGTATCGGCTACAGGCTGACAACGGTGACGAATACGCGGCGGCAAGGTTTTTAATAAATGTTGAACTTTATCTTTTAGCATACCAGGCACTAACCATTCGCAGACTTGAGCGTCTATTTGATTTAATGCCAGCAAAGGTAGGGATAAAGTCACGCCATCACGCAATGAACCGACCTCAAAACGATAGTCTAATGTTAAGTTTTGCCCCATAAAGGACAAGGTTTTAGGGTAGCTATCTACGGTTATGCCTGCCGCTTGACGCTTTAATAAGTCCTCTTTAGTTAAGAATAATAAAGTTGGATTGTCTATAACTGCTAACTTCCACCAAGCATTTAATGCTGCTGCGGTACATATATCTTGAGGAACATGTGTATCATAAAAAGCATAGAGTAACTCATCATCTACCATTAAATCTGGGCGACGTGATTGGTGCTCTAGTTTTTCAATTTCATGAATTAGTTTAGCATTGGCTAAAAAGAAAGCAAGGTTACAGTCTATATCCTGCCCGACCAAAGCAGTGCGTATCATGGTTTCTCGTGCTAACTCGGGATTAATAGGGGCATACGATACCCGCCTTCCATGATAAATCGGTAAGCCGTACAAAGTACCCCGCTCAAAAGCAGTTGTTTGTCCTTGTTTGCGGTTCCATTGTGGGTCACTGTAACTACGATGGATTAAGTGTTTAGCAACCTGTTCCACCATATTAGGTTCAATCGCTGCAACCGTACGGCCATATAAACGTGTAGTCTCTGTTAAGCTACCTACGATTAACCAAGCAGATGGTTTTTTTGCCAATTGGGTACTCGGGTGAGGCAAAAACTTAATGCCTCGGCAACCACTCCACAAAGGCTCTTCAGCCGCTCTAAAGCCTATATTGCCTAATAAACCGCTCAATAAAGCCGTATGTAATACGGTATAATCAGCAGGTTTATCATTAAATCCAAGCTGCATGGCGTGTGCCATATCGGTTAATTGCTTATGAACATCAGCCCATTCACGCATACGAATACCACTTAAATATTTGGCTTTACAAGCAATAAAAGTCTTATTAATACTAAGTTGGCTACGGGTTTCTTCGTACCAGGTCCATCGTTTTAAAATACTCACAAATTCACTTTTTTCATCAGAAAATGACTGGTGTGCTTGATCAGCTTGTGTTGTTTTATCACTGGGTCGCTCGCGTGGGTCGGGTACTGACAAGGCAGCTACAATGATTAATACTTCACGCAAAGCCCCCTTTTGTGCGGCAGCCAACACCATACGTCCTAAACGCGGGTCAATGGGCAGCTGTGCTAATTGCTTACCTAACGAATTTAAGTATTGCTGTGCATCATTAGTCAATGCATTTAATTCGTGTAATACCTCATAACCCTCTGCAATGGCTCTCGGTTTAGGGATATCAATAAATGGGAAGTATTCTATATTCACCAAATGCAATGATTTCATACGTAAAATCACGGCGGCTAAAGAGCTGCGTAAAATTTCTGGTTCAGTAAATTCAGGGCGGCGATTAAATTCTAATGAATCATATAAACGAACACAAACACCCGCCGCAATACGGCCACACCGTCCAGCCCGTTGGTTTGCAGCGGCTTGACTAATCGGTTCAATTAATAATTGTTCTATTTTATTCCGAAAACTATACCGCTTAACGCGGGCTGTCCCTGTATCAATTACATACCGAATACCTGGCACAGTGACTGACGTTTCAGCAACATTAGTAGCCAATACAATTTGCCGATTTCCTGAATTATTTTTAGAAAATACTTTTTGCTGTTCACTAGCCGATAAACGAGAAAATAAGGGCAAAATATCTGGCTTACTATGTGCCATGTGATAGTGTTTTCGTAAAGCAATTTCTACTTCTTTAATTTCACGCTCACCAGGTAAAAATATTAATATATCAGTACTGCCACTTTGCTTGCGTGCATCTAAGTCTAAATCATCAACCACATCACACAGGTGTTCTAACCAATCAATTTTGTCATTCAATTGTGGGGCATAACGAATTTCTACAGGGTATGTCCGACCTTCAACAGTTATAATCGGGGCTGGACCTTGACTGTTAGCAAAGTGTATTGCAAAACGGTTGGCATCAATTGTTGCAGAAGTAATAATTACTTTTAAATCAGGGCGATACGTGATTAACTGTTTTAAATAGCCCAACAGAAAATCAATATTTAGGCTACGTTCATGGGCTTCATCAATAATTAATGTATCATAGGCCAATAAATCGGGGTCATTTTGAGTCTGGGCTAATAAGACCCCATCAGTCATCAGCTTAATCCACGCACCTGCTTGGATTTTTTCTGCAAAACGGACTTGATAGCCAACAATTGTGCCTAACTCTGTATTTAATTCATTAGCAATGCGTTGTGCTACAGTTGTCGCGGCTAGTCGACGCGGTTGCGTATGTCCAATTAAAGCGTTAATACCACGCCCTAACTCTAAACAAATTTTAGGGAGTTGTGTAGTCTTTCCACTGCCTGTTGCCCCGCAAACGATGACAACTGGGTGTTTAGCAATTATTTCGCGTAACTCATCTACTCGCTGACTAACAGGCAGTTCAGATGGATAAGTGATAATAGGTAAAGGATTACGTACTTTTAAAACTGACTTCATCGCATACTATGTTTATAAACATAGTATATTACCCTGAATATATCTATATAGATTTTTAATTAAGATAATTTAATATAATTTAATATAATTTAACAAAGACAAACCCCCTGTACTATTTCTAATACAGGGGGTTTATTTTAGATAA
>JAYWHD010000140.1:0-6360 GCA_043777895.1 Betaproteobacteria bacterium
TTAAGCCCAAGGCTTTAATATAAGCATCTTTGACATCTTCTTCAGATTGGGCGGTGTTTAGGGCAGCAAATAGCGACATAATTATTCGTGTGATTTATATATATAATTTATAATATTTAATATTTAATAATAACTTAATATATAACTTAATATATAACTTAATATATAAGTTAATATAAGTTGATATAAGTTGATATAACTTAATAGAATAAGTATAAACGTATCAAAATATTAGTTTAGTCTATGGGCTTAAAAATGGTTTATTGTATAAATCTTAAGCACTCTATAAAAAGATAATTATGAATAAATTTTTAATTTTTAACTTTTAATTTTTCATTTGTGTTGAGGTTTGTTGTACTGATAACTGTGTTTCACAATATGTTAATAACGTATCCAAACTGTTGATGGGTGTAAACATTGGAATACACTGTAATAACTTTTTTCCGTAAGCGGTGTTATTTAGGCGAGTATCTAATACACTAATAACGCCCCAATCTTGTTCAGTACGAATTAGCCGTCCTGTACCTTGTTTGAGTATTAAACCTGCTTCGGGAACTTGCACCGTATTAAAAGCCGATTCACCCAAAGCCTCACAAGCACGTAAGCGAGCCGCCAATACAGGGTCATCAGGTTGAGCAAACGGTATTTTATCAATAACAACCGCATTTAATAAATTGCCTGGTAAATCTAAACCTTCCCATAAAGCAGATGCACCTACTAATACAGACCTTGAGTTGCTACGAAAATAAGCCAACATAGCAGTACGGCCATGTTCTAGTTGAGACAAGACTTCTATGGGGGCTTGCCCAGTAATACTAGACCATTGGTTTAACGTGTAACGCAAGGCTTCACTGACACGGGCAACTGCTTTACGACTGGTACATAATACGGCAGTACGCCCGCCTAATACGCCTGCAATTTCAGCGACATGCGCTGCCACAGAAACCGCGTGGTCTGCTGTATTCGGTGCTGGAAAGTTATGACTAGACGGAATAAATACCCGCCCTTGTTTAGCGTAATCAAATGGGCTTTGTACAATCAAGGTATCGCATAATTCTTCGGGCAAGCCTAGTGCGGTTTGAGCATGGCTAAACTTATTTGCGTGGGCTAACGTTGCCGATACAAAAATCCACGGCTTTGTACTTTGTTTATTGAGGGTGGTTGCTAACTCGCCGACTTGCATCGCTGAATTTAATGGGGTGATATGAAAGCGTAATGTATGTTCTAATCGCTCATACCAAAAGACTAAATTATGTGGCGGTGTACACTCTATACTGTTATTTTGGTTATTGTTATTACCGTTGTTATCATTATCATTATCATTATCATTATCATTATTATTATTAATATCGTTATTTTTATTCTTATTATTGTTAATATTATTGTTAATATTATTGCTGCTATTACTATTGTTATGAGTATTTTTATCAGCAGACTGTTCCAAAGTATTAATAGAAAATTCAATACAGGCATTGACAGTGTGGCTTAACTCAATACCACGTTGATATAAGTTGTCTAATTCTGGGCTATTGTCTTTAATCGCTTCTAATATTTGCCTTAACTCATCTTGCCTGTATGCCATTTGTTTAAGCGTATTTAATACATTTGAAGTATCAAGCGACTTAATATTGCCAAGTATTATGTTGTCTAAAGAAAAACGTCCTAAGGGAGTAACAGACAATAACTCTCGTACTGCGACTTGAATTTCATGGGCATAAGCACGCACATCATTGCTATTAGCGGTATACAAACCAGCAGCACTAACAACGGTTCTTGCCCACTCTAGTACGGTACTAGACGACCACGTTTGCCCAAAGAATCCTAAGGCAGCGGTTGCTATTTGATGTGCTTCGTCTACCACGACTACATCACAATCGGGCAACATAGCATCAATACCTTGTTTACGCATAGCAATGTCAGCACACAAAAGGTGGTGATTAACAATTACTACATCAGCCACCATCGCTGCTCGTTTTGCTTGTGCGGTATGGCACTGTTTAATCTCTGGGCATTGTGCACCTAAACATTGATCTGGCCTGGCAGTAGCGTGTTGCCAAACAGGGCTATCTTCGGGCAATGCAGGCATATCACCGCGTTCGCTTACCAAACCTTGTTGTACTGCGATTTGGATTGATTTTAAATCGTTAATATGTTGTCGCTCAATAAAACTGCCTTGACGCAAGGCATCATTTAGCCGTTGTACGCACACATAGTTTTGACGGCCTTTTAGTTTAGCGACTTGTGCCGTAGTATTTAAAGCACGCAGTAAAGCAGGGACATCGCGGTCGGCTAGCTGGTCTTGCAAGTGCTTACTGTGGGTAGAAACCAGTATTTTTTTACCGCTTAATAGTGCGGGTAATAAGTATGCCAGCGTCTTTCCTGTGCCAGTACCTGCTTCAGCCAATAAAATACGTTTTTGGTGAATTGTATTGTCAATAGCCTGTGCCAGCTGCAATTGACCTTCACGAAACTTCCAATTGGGAAATTCTTTTTTTAAATGACTGTCTATTGAAAAATAATCGTTTAAACTGTATTTATTTGCTAAAGAAGTAGGGTGTTCAAAATCGCTCATAAATCAGTGTACTAGCTAAAATAAAATTAGATTAAATAAATTAGATTAAATAATTTAATGCACTATAGGGTATACATATAATATATACTATGTAGTGTATGTTATGCCCTATAGTGTATGTAAAATGTGCGTTTAATATATAAATAAATATTGTTTATATAATATATATTATAAATTTAATAAATAAACAATAAATAAACAATAAATAATAATATTTAAATAAATAATGAAATAATTATGACAAAAAATACTACTTTCACACCGCTATACCCTAGTAATGCTACACGCAACTTACTACAAAAAGGGTTTACACTCATTGAATTATTAGTTGTAATGCTCATTTTAGGTGTATTAGCTGCTTTAATTGTGCCAAAAATATTAGGGCGTGGCGATGATGCCCGTATTACAGCGGCCAAGGTAGACATCGCTAATGTCAGAAATGCACTAAAAATATATTACTTAGATAACCAACGCTATCCTACTACTGCTCAAGGCTTAGAGGCATTAATTACCAAGCCAAGCATTCAACCTATACCCACCTCTTGGAAAACAGGTGGGTATTTAGATAAACTGCCTAAAGACCCGTGGGGAAATCCTTATGTTTATTTGCGTCCGGGTGTGCGTAGCGACATTGATGTGTTTAGTTATGGTGCTGACGGTAAAGCAGGCGGTGACCTAAGTACCGTAGATGCAGATATTATGGAATAAACCGTGTTTATATATACAGAACGGGGGTTTACTCTATTAGAACTGCTAGTATCATTAATGATTATTAGCCTGATGACTGCCGTAGTAGGCTTTAGTATAACGGGAAATGCACAACGCACACTTAAAAGTGAAGGTGATAAGTTGGCAGCTAAATTAAATGCGGCGCAACTACACACCGCTGCGGGTGCATCATCGCTACGCTTAGTTGCAACAAAAAAAGGCTATACCTTTGAAGAGTCTGAACATACTGTCATTGATAGCGACACTAAAATGCACTGGCGGTCATTACCAAATGATGATATTTTCAATCAACACACTCTGCCTGATGGGGCTGTACTACAAATTAAAGCCCCTGTTTTGATTGCCGATGAACCCATTAGTCTGCCAGCAGATATGTATTTAGTACAAGGTGAAGCAACCGTACGTGTGGCGACTGATGGGGTACAGAGCTGGAGTGCTCAATGAGGCGTATTCAATTCAATCATTACGGCAATAGTTGCGGTTTTACTTTATTAGAAGTATTAGTTGCTTTAGGTATTGCTGCAACCAGCTTAATTGCATTGTATACCTTAGCGAATCAATTATTGAATAGCTCTGTTGCATTAGAGGCACGACAAGCGGCTTTATGGTGTGCCGACAATCACTTGGTAACAGTATCATTAGAATCATATGCACCGCCAGTGGGTGAAACACAACACGCATGCAAACAAATGAATGCAAACTTTATTGTTAAACAAGTGATGAGTAATACACTTAATCCATTGTTTCGCCGTATTGAATTGTCAGTATACGCCGCAAATACGGTTGAACAAACAGGCACAAACGGACGACTGGCATTTTTAACAACAGTGATATTAATAGGTGATACTGTTGCTGATGAAAAAAACTATTAACAAAAAGTAAAAACAAAAAGTAAAAACAAAAAGTAAAAAAATGCAAGTTAAAAGCTATCAACAACACGGCTTTACATTAATTGAATTATTGTTAGCTTTAGGCATTATGGCTATTTTTGCATTACTGGCTTACCGTGGCTTAGACAGTGTGCTACGCCTACATCAAAATGCGTATGATCGACAACAATATACACAAGCAATAGACCGTACTTTAACACAACTAGACATAGATTTGCGTCAAGCCAGTGATGCCACATTAATAGGCATTAAAGACTCTAATCCTAATGCAGGTATTGCTTTAAGAATTAAACGTAGGGTCACTAATCAAGTAGTCATCGTGCAATGGTTTTTAGATGACCGTCAATTAATTCGTACGGTAAATATTGCAAAAAACAAGGATTCCCCTAGTACTATTCAAACTGCTGTTATGCTAAAAAATGTAGATACACTTGACTGGCTGACATCACACACTGTAGTTCCTGAAGGTAGTACAACCAATGAAGCCATTAGAGAATGGAAAACTTTATCTAATGAAATAAAGAGCCAGCGGTTGTCTGGGTTAATTGAACAATTGTACGAAGAATTAGGTATTGCTTTAACTATTTCAGGAAAAACATTAGACAAGTACTTTTTGATAGGCCGTTAATGACTATATTGACCAAATTGCTTAAAAGAAACCATCAAAGGGGTGCAGCACTTATTACAGCCATGCTATTAGCTGCACTGATTACCATTCTAGCGGCAAGCTGGTTAGCACGTTTTGACGCTCAATTACGCATTGTTGAAATGCAACGGACTGGGACACAAACACGCTGGTTGCTGCGTGCAGCGACTCATTGGGCTAGGGTGATTTTAGCTGAACACGCAGACAGTGCGTTTCACTTAGGCGAATCATGGGCAGTGCCAATTGCATCGACCCGAATAGCTGATATTTCTGGTACACAAGAAGCCTATTTTTCAGGCCGTATTATTGATGCACAATCACGCTTTAATTTGCATAATTGGAGAGTAGTTGCCATTAAAACTAGCTCTAAAAATATACCTTTACAGTTAGCTGATCACAACGAAAAAACACAGATTGAATGGGGCAAACGTATTATGCAAGGGTGTGGTTTGCTACCTGCTCAAATTGAGGCTTGGTATGTAGCTATTCAATATGATGCCAGTATTAACTACGAACAAATGCCGTTTAGAAGAGGGACTGTTTTAGTACTAGACACTCTGCCATTTAATGTTTCTGATTCAATTAAAGAATGCTTAAATACACAGTTAATTTGGTTAGGTGATGAAGGAAACTCAACGCTGACTACAATGAATATTAATACGGTTGATATAGCTGTGTTAGCAGCACACCCATACATCGGACAAACTGAAGCCCAGCGTTTATTAACGGCTAGAAAAGTAGTGTCATACATTAAAGATGTTAATAATATTCAAAATAGTTTGGGTATTTCAAACGGCCTATTGGCTTCTTTATTAAAAGAACAGTTTGATATTAAAAGTCAGTATTTTTTAGCGACTGGACGAATCACTATGGGGCGTATTAATATTATGGCAAATAGTTTATTGTATTTAGAACAGTATGGTGTTGCACCTTTCATCGTATGGACAAAATCGTTATGATTACTAAAATTAGACATTTAATGATTGTATTAGGCGACCAATTAGATGAATCTGCCACTATATTTGATAATTTTGATCCATTACAAGATATCGTTTTTATGGCAGAAGTATTAGAAGAGTCCACCCATGTATGGTCATCTAAGCAACGCACTGCCGTCTTTTTAAGTGCTATGCGGCACTTTGCTGCCCACTTACGTACGCAAATGAATTGGCAAGTTGATTATACGCAGCTAGATGATGTCGCTAATACACATACTTTAGCGGGTGAGTTAGCCCGTGCCGTTAGCCGTTATCAACCCGACCAATTAATCATCACCGCTCCAGGTGATTGGCGTGTATTACAATCTTTGCGTCAGCAAGCATCAGCATTAAACTTAGTGCTTAAAATACACGATGATAAGCACTTTTTTACGACTATTAGACAATTTTCTGCCCACGCACAAGGACGTAAGCAATTACGCTTAGAGTATTTTTACCGTGAGTTACGCCATACAACAGGTATTTTGATGACTGAAGACAAGGGCATTTATAAACCTACGGGCGGACAGTGGAATTTTGATGCGG
>JAYWHD010000141.1:0-2259 GCA_043777895.1 Betaproteobacteria bacterium
TGACCAATAGGCTGTAGGCTAGCTGAATAAATAGGTTCAAAATAAGCCGTTGCAATGTTACGGCTGGGTGTTGTATTGTCTACTTCGGCTACAGTTGCAAACAAATATTGCTGTAATAATTGGCGTGCTTCGTCAGAGTTATTAGGTACTAATTGAGCGGCTTTACACACTGCTTGCCATATAGGTTTATCGCCTATTTTTTGGCAACTATTGATTAAAGCAGGCCACGCCTCTAGTAAATTATCTTGATTCCAGTTTGGCAGAGTATCTAACGAGTGCCCTAAACTATTTGATGGCGGTAAATTATTTAAACCAAATGAAACAACACTGGGTAGTACGGGTGAAACAGTGTTTTGTCGGTAGCTGGTACAGGCGGCTAAACTGGTTAATAGAATGGGTAATATCATTCGTTTAATGATATAAATGATGGTTTTAATAATATGAGTAATCATATAAACAAAAGGAATTAAGTCAGTAATTGATTGATACTAGATTGATACTAAATTGATACTAAATTGATACTAAATTAATACTATTAAGATGTTTTTAACATAAAAAAATAAGGCTGACCATTTAAAATAAGGGTACTTATTAGGAGTATTTATGTGGTTATTATTCGTTGAGATGCTACTGGCTTTATTTATTATTGTATTTATTATGTGGTGGACTATGAAAGGTGCTGATGCAGCACATCTTACAGTGTCTACCGATACAAAAAAAGAGGCTACTTTTATAAATCAAGATAAATCAAGATAAATTAAAACAAATTAAAATAAAACGATAAAATAAAACGATAAAATAAACAGTTTGATTCAGTAGGCCACTTTTAAAATACATATAAAAGTATATTTTTTAAGCTTTGGGGACAAACAACTCAAAAGGTAACACAGCCACATCAAACCGTTCACCGTCTTCAGCAACACAAAAAAAACTGCCACGCATACTGCCGCTGGAGGTATTTAATGGGCAAGCACTGGTATATTCAAAACCTTGACCTGGTTTCAAAAAAGGTTGTCGTCCAACAATGCCTAAGCCATTGACTTCTTCAATGATACCTACTGCATTTTTAATTACCCAGTAACGGCTGATAATTTGGGCTGCTATTTGTCCAATATTGGTAATTCGGACATGGTAAGCAAACACAAATACATCTTCTTCAGGGTTTGACCGTTCAATTAGGTATTCTGGTTGCACGTCAATATGCATAGCATAGGCCGTTGCTTTTGGAATACCAGGAATACCAGAGGGTGGATATAAGTTGGGCATAAAATAATGGCTAAGGTGTAAGAAAAAGATATTGTACTGATTGTACTAATAGTGGCACTAATTTAAATATTTTTAAATTTTTAAATTTTTAAATTTTTTAAACGTAAAAACATATTAAAACGTATTTTTAAAATTAATAATAGTCAAGTTTTATGGTTGTTTCACGTGAAACAATTGTAATAAATATTAATAAATGCTATTGATAAGCTTTTTATAGCCTTTCGCTAATCATATAATTATTAATCTTGACTTTATGAGTATAAATTAAATTGACTATTGATAAACTAAATGCTGCCCAGCGTGAAGCAGTCACTTACCTAGATGGTCCTTGTTTGGTACTGGCAGGTGCAGGCAGTGGAAAAACTCGGGTAATTACTGCAAAAATAGCCCACATGATACGGGCGACTCATATTAAACCGCAACATATTGCTGCTATTACCTTTACCAATAAAGCAGCTAAAGAAATGGCACACCGTGCAAAAAGTTTATTAAGCTCTGTGCAAGCACCTAGTCGTGGCTTAACGATTAGCACCTTTCATGCCTTAGGTATGAATTTATTACGTAAAGAACACGCCTTAGTAGGCTTAAAAAATAACTTTACAATTATGGATAGCAGTGATAGCACACACTTACTACAAGATGCCTTAGGTGATTATGACCGAGCTAAAATTCGTGCTGCACACAGTCAAATTAGTTTATGGAAGAATGCTTTGTTGTCGCCAGAACAGGCTTTTAAGCAAGCCACCGATGAAGACAGTTCAAATATTGCACTCGCCTATGCAACCTATTCTAGGCAGTTACGTGCCTATCAAGCTGTAGATTTTGATGATTTAATTGGGTTACCTGTTCAAATTTTAAAAGAAAATGAGTCAGTTCGTGAACGCTGGCAAAATAAGCTACGCTATATTTTAGTGGATGAAGTACAAGATACCAATGCAACACAGTATGCCTTGCTTAAATATTTAGTCGGTGTACGGGCAATGTTTACCGCTG
>JAYWHD010000142.1:0-2217 GCA_043777895.1 Betaproteobacteria bacterium
AGGGCGGGTCATAGAATTAATAAAAGGTAGCACACCAATTGACTTTGCTTATGCGTTACATACTGATTTAGGCCATCGGTGTCGTGGAGCAAAAATAGACGGTGCAATAGTACCGTTAAATACGCCGTTGTGTAGTGGTCAAACCGTTGAAATATTGGCTGACCGCAAACACAATGTAGGGCCTTCACGTGATTGGCTAACTATCCATTTAGGTTATACCGCCAGCAACCGTAGCCGCAGCAAAGTACGTGCTTGGTTTAATGCCTTAGCCCACAATGAAGCCATCATACAAGGGCGATCAGTGATTGACCGTGAGTTAGCCCGCTTAGGCAAAACGGCTGCAAGTACAGTCGGTGGTTTAACGCAACTCGCTAAACAAATGGGCTATGAAGATACCCATACTTTGTTTATTGCTGCTAACAAAACTAGCTTTAATACTAGAGCAATTGAATTAGCATTAGACTCATTAAAAGTAAAAGAAACATCAAAGCAGACAGTTAATAAAACTAGTGAATATAAAGCCAACGAACACACGCTTGAACACTTGGATTCTTTAGCACATAGCCGTATTCATGCGACCGCTGCCCGTGTCAATCACGCGATAGCTCACACGATAAAAGTTAAAAGCGATATATGGGTTGTTGGTGTGGATATGTTGCTCACGCAACTGGCACAGTGTTGCCGTCCTGTACCGCCTGATGCGGTGATTGGATATATTACTCGAGGTAATGGGATTAGCTTACACCGCAAAGCTTGCGGCAGTGTGCAACATTTAGCGATAAAAAGTCCCGAACGTATTATTGAATGTACTTGGAATCCTGAAGCATTAAATACAGCCCATCATAACCACAATAACCACAATAACAAAAACACTCAAGGACAATATACCGTTAATATTAAATTAACGGCAATAGACAGACCTGGGTTACTTCGCGATGTGTCAGATACTTTTAATAAACATAAAATTAATATTACAGCCTTGAATACTCAAAATAAAAAGGGTGAATCACGTATGGTGTTATCGGTAATGGTTAATGGTATTGATACCTTAAATTCAGTTTTAGTTAGTGTGCGTGATATTAAGGGTTTAATATCAGCCATACGGTGTTAGGCTATTAAATATGAGTTTTATAAAATATATAACATTTTTAGTTTTTAGTTTTTAGTTTTTAATTTAAATTTTCAACCTTAATTTTTTATAATCTTTTATTAATCATTAATCATTAATCATTAATCATTAATCGGATTAATCTAATCACTTAAATAGGCAGTTTCAACAATGGCAACTTCAATGACAGTATCAAATAATATAATCACTCAATTAATACGTGTCACTGTAACAGCGTTAATTTTTTCTTTATCAGCGTGTTCATCAGAATTTTTACAAAAACTTGCCCCTGTAGTGTCTTTTAAAACAGTGCAATATCAAACAAAGCCCAGTATTGTTTTTGATACTACTGCTTTAAAAGGTCAAATCATACTGGTTAATTTTTGGGCAACCAGTTGTACAACCTGTGTCGCCGAAATGCCTATGTTAGCTAAAGTGTATACCGATTACGCTTCTAAAGGTTATCGCACTATTGCAGTCGCAATGGATTATGATTCAATAGACTTTGTACGTAACTTTGCAGCAAGCCGCGCATTGCCCTTTGATGTGGTTCACGATACTGACGGCAACCTTGCCCAAGCATTTAATCAGGTTAAAGTAACGCCCACCAGTTATTTAATTGACTCACAAGGACGCATTGTCAAACGCTATTTAGGCGAAATAAAAGAAGCCGATTTAACGCAAGCAATTGATAATTTGTTGTCTAAAAAATAGTAGCTATTTGTTTTACACAGGTTATATAAATATTTTTTGTCTTATATATTTATTTATTACACTTCTTATTTATTTATTAGACTTCTTTCAAAACTATTCTATTCTATTAAAAGTATATTTATTAAGCTTTAAAACTTAAAGTTTGAATCAAGATTTTGAAGATTTTTAAATCCTGTTTTATCCTTTAATCTTAAAAATCCTGATTCTAAGCATTATTTATAGGGCTTTACTCATAGAATAAACCGCTTTTAAAATCAAGGCTTTTCTCGTATAAATATAAATACAGTTTTGAAACAAGTCTATTTATTTTATTTTATTGATTATTTTAAAGGTATACATGGCGCTTAAAGCAACGATATATAAAGTTAGTTTGTCTCTTAGTGATATGGATAGGG
>JAYWHD010000143.1:0-2213 GCA_043777895.1 Betaproteobacteria bacterium
TTTCATCACTTAAATGTAAATCAGAAATAAAAACAGCCGACTCACAGCACAGAGTATGAAGGCTATGGTCGGCTGCTAAACTCATTGAGAACTCCACTAGAAAGCTAACTTAATACATTAGTAAATAAATAAATACATTAATAAATAACTTAATAAATTAATAAATAAATTAATATATTAATAAATACATTAATAATATAAATTGAAATATAAATTATTAATGATAAATATATTATAAATATAAGCTTTATTGCAACGCAAACTTTATAAAACCTCAACTGTTTCTATCACAATGGCTTCACGTGGTACGTCACTATGACCCGCCCGATTACCAGTGGGTACAGTGGTCATTTTATCAATGACTTCCGTTCCATCAATGACTTTACCAAATACCGCATATCCCCAACCTTCATTGGTCGGTGAACTGAAATTTAAAAAGTTATTATTTTTTACGTTAATAAAAAACTGTGCGCTGGCTGACTGTGGGTCATTTGTACGTGCCATTGCTACTGTATAAAGGTCGTTTTTTAAGCCATTATTGGCTTCGTTTTCTACTGTCGTAGCGGCTGCTTTTTGATTCATATTGGCATCAAAACCACCGCCTTGCACCATAAAATTATTAATGACACGGTGGAATATCGTATTGTTATAGTGCCCTGCACTCACATACTGTAAAAAATTTGCAACTGTTTTTGGAGCTTTTTCAGTATTAAGTTCTAATGTAAAACTACCTACATTGGTTATAAATTTAACGTGAGACATTGATGCTATTCCTGATTGAGGGGTTGAAAGAATGGGGCTTACAGGCTTATTTACCGATTGAATAGACGGTTTTTGTGCCGTAAGAAACGAAGTTGTTGCAAGCAATGAAACAGCAACAACAGACAATAAAGTAGGCTTAATCCAAGTACGCATAAGTGTAAAAATAAGTATAGTAAAAGTTGGGCAAAAACATAAATTGAGAGTAATTAGTAAATATTATTTTGATTAATTGATTGATTAATTTTCTAAAATTAACTGCCAAGTAAAATTAATTTTTTTCCAGTACAGCTGCTTTTGCTCTACTGCCCCCGCAGCATTAGTATGGGTAAATTTTATCAATAACATATTGGATTGATTAGGATACTCAATGGCTACAACGCTATTAGGATTTATTTTTATATTACTATTATTAGGTAGACGGCTCCACTTTGTTAATAAAAGTAATACATCTTCTTTACGACTTTCTATTTCACTAGCCTCAACCCACTCTATTGCGTTGGTTACAACAACAGGCAAATTAGCCGCAATAGGTAAAGCTAATAGTGCTTCTATATCAGGATTAGCCAACACAATACAGCCTTCACTGGCATAAGGTGAACGTGCATAGGTATCAGGCGGTGAACCGTGCAACCAAATACCATGACCTGTACGGCCTAAGGATTTATCAAATAAATTTGGATAATCTAAAGGTAACGCACCTGAACCGTAAAAATCACTCAATTTATCTGATAAGCGACCAGATGTAAAGTAAACACCCACAGGTGTGCGGTTATCGCCCTCTTTAGATTTATTCATTCCCAGCTTTCCTTGGGTAATATAAAAATCTTTTATCAACTTAGGAATAGACCCTATTTGATTTTGGTACAAGTATAAGCGTGACGATGTGCCATCAATAACAACGGCATAAGGTTCGTTATCAGCCAATCTAATAAGAGACTTAGGTAGTAATTGTTTACGTGCTAACTCATTTAATTTTGTATGAGCACCCACACGCAACCGTGCTTCTCTATGCAGTTCTTGAAAACGTTTATTTTGTTCCACAGTTAAAGTGGGCAAAACAGGTAAAATACCACGTATCGTTTTAAGTTTGTTTTTTTGACTCATCATAACCAACAAATCTGCCCGTACCATATACAGCAGCTTATAGTTGGGCGTTAAATTAATCATTTGATTAACTTTGTTCAAAGCCCACTTTGATCTGCCTTGTGCGACTGCCTCATAAAACTGATTGAGCAATTGGTCATTGATGACATTTGAAGTTGGAATAGGTTGTAAATATACAACTTTTTTAACAGGCGGCAGCTTAACAGCGTGGCTAGACACTTTACTAGACAATTTACTAACCAGCGATTTAATAGTCTCTTTTTTCTTGAGAGATAGAGATTTTTTATTAGGTGACGGCTCTGCTGCTGAAAGTTCAACTGTACTAAACACTTCATCACCATCATCAG
>JAYWHD010000144.1:0-2201 GCA_043777895.1 Betaproteobacteria bacterium
ACTATTATTTAATTATTATTTTGCTTAACGGCCTTTTTCAGATTGCGTAATTAAGTACATCAAGTTAAAGCCCAACGCCCGTGCGGCTACGCGGTGTAACGGTTCCATTGTCGCCGTATTTGTTACGGTTGCATCGGCTGCAATCGTTAAACGGCGTTTTGGCGTGGTGTTGTGCTTTTCATCATCAGCAATAAATTTATGGTGGTCTAAATCGGTATGCGGCGTAAATAGTTGCGTCAGCATCGTTTGAGCAATGCCCCGCACGGCGGCTTTGTCTTTACGCTCCAAAGCGGGAATCAGCAAATCAAATTGGCGGTTTAAATCACCTAAAGTGGTTGGCGTAATTAATTCATTGCCTATTTGCAATTCATACCCAGGCTTTTTAACAATCCATGTTTGCATGTGTGCTTTAACACTGCGTGCAAGCGTTGCACCGCTGTATGGTTTGGGTATGGTAATACTCGGGGCAATCACAGGCGTTTCTTTGCCAATCGTGTTAATCAACTGCAATGTTTTTCGTCCAAACTCCGTGGTGTCATCATTTGATGGCATGTGCGGCGGTAAAGTCGATTCTGGAACATCTGCACTAAACTGCATCATGGCAACCCCTGGTAAAAACGGAATGATAAATTTTGCACCCCTCATCGTTTGACCCGGTTTAATAGCCCACTTCTCTCCATTTGCATACGTACTCCAGTTGTAATGCAAACCATTTGGGTGACACCCTGTTAAAGCATTCCATTCAGGAACGCCCACCATAAATTTGTCGCAGTGTTTGTTTTGTTCATCTAGCCATTCGAAAATAGCTTGAATAGATTCAGAATTTTTTTTTGGGTCTTTATTTGCTTCCTCAGCTGTTATTATTTTAGGTTCTGGTCGGGTTGTGGTGTTAATGCCGTTTACATTGACATAAAAACTATTAATGTTTTGTGTCGCTGTTTTATCATTGTGCACGGTATAACTGTATTCAAACGTATCTCCTGTTGAACGAATGCTTGACTGTACAGATGGCTTAATTAAAGTGGGAGGAATCGTCGTGCGGGTTTTATATTTACCATCTTCGGTATCGGTGTATTGAAAAATCCAATAGCCTGTTTTGGGGTCGACTCTGACTTTATCCATGCCACGTACAGTAATCGGGTTACTTACAGGCTCAATGCCTTCAATCCCTTCTGCCTGCAATAGTGGAGTCAGCGTACTTAAAGTGAATGCCAATAGTGTTTTATTAATGATGCTCATGTTTGTTCTCATGTGTATTTAATGAATATTTAAAAAAGTTGATAATAAAAAGTTGATAATAATCAATTTTATTTAGCACTTTGCCAACAAGCAGAGCCACCTAATTTTTTATCAACGTTGCCCAGTAAATACGCATGAAAATGTGGATCTTTTAGGTAGTGATTTAAAATGGTTGCTGTTACATTCGGGTCTTTACACACTTCGTTAAATGCTTTAGTAACATGTTCTGTATCTGACAACAGTTTATCGCTCGTTCTAATGTCTATCTCAACCCCTAAACGGTGCCCCGCATGAAAACCATTAGTAATGACAGCATTCCAGCGATACGGTATTGGATTTTTTACACTATAGCCATTATATCTACCACCCCATGGCAAATTAGCATCATTCAGACCAACAATCCCCCATAGCTTGCCTGTTTTATCTGATTTAACCAACTGGATTCTATCTACAAGTTTAATTAAATTTACTTTTGCAATATCTGTTAAATAAAACCGTTCTTGGTTATGATATTTGTCTGTGCCTATAAAGTTCCAACGTGCAGGGACTTTTGTGTCTGCGGGAAAAGATGATAAGTTCGGTACTTTGACATTGAATGCTTCTGTATCGTCTTTTTTAGTCCCCGTGCATTTAGCACAGGTTACTTTAACCTTGTGTATGCCTGCAAAAATAGGTGAGGTAAAAGTAACTTTGACTTCGCCACTGGCATTGGTTGTGCCGCTTGTAACACTTAAATTACCAGGTGGTCTGCCTGTCGGTGTTGTGGGAATACCACCTGAACCTGCTTCTACCGCAACTGTAAACGTCAAAGCCATGCCTGCTTTGGGCTTATTGCCTTCGGTGACTTTGGCAATTAAATCATAAGTAGATTTACCATCACCTTCAGAGCCGTTCGGGCGGGGTTCGGTTTGGCCTGATACTGGCGTAAGAGATACGGTTTGCGTACAATCTGCTGCTGCCGC
>JAYWHD010000145.1:0-17146 GCA_043777895.1 Betaproteobacteria bacterium
CTAAATCAAATGAACCTTCACCTTCAAAGCCTAATATAGACCCGCCGAAACCGCCTGCCAATGAGCCGCCCGATTTGGAAACAGTCTGGCGAGAGTTAATTAAAAAGGTTAATGATTTACTGGGTAAAAAAAATACCTCTAAGCCGTCATCACGTATCGGTTCAGCTGCTCTAGCCCCGCCAAAAATCCATCATAGCAAGCACAATCAGTCAGCTACTGCATCAGTTCATGCTTCGTCAAGTAGCAATATTAATGCATATATTTTATCTAAAGTGCCGAGCTTTAAATCAGTTCAGCTAAACCGTATAACACTGGCGTTGATGGTGTCTATTTGGATTGCTACTGGATTTTATGGTGTGCCTGAAGGACACGTTGCCATCATTACCCAATTTGGTAAACCGATTGAAACACGTATGCCAGGTTTAGGCTGGCATTTGCCCTATCCTATTCAGACCGATACTGTGATTGATATTGCGGGGGTACGGCAAATTAATATAGGGTCTCAATTAAAATCAACCAACATCACTACCAATGCTAATATCAGTACTAATAAACATAATTTAATGCTGACGGCAGATGAAAGCTTATTAAATATAGAGTTTGAAGTACAGTATCGCCTAAAAGACAATGCGGTATTGGCTTATGCGTTTACTTATATGACACCGCAAGTCTCTGCTTATGCCACTATCAATCGGCGGGCAGACAGCTTAATCACTGTGTTAGCTGACAGTGCTATGCGTGAAGAAATCAGTCGGCATAGCGTTGATTCAATCTTTAGCAAAGACCGCAGCTCAATTACTCAAGCAGTACAAGCACGTTTACAACAACAATTAGACCGTTATACCGTTAAGCAAACCGATTATACGAATGCCCCCTATTTTGGTACAGGGATTTATATTAGCAACGTTAGTATTCAAACGGTTCGTCCACCGGAGCCATTACAAGTAGCCTTTGATGAAGTAGTACAAGCAATACAGAATAAAGACCGCGTCATCAGTGATAACCAAGTACTAGCTAACGAAACTTTATTACGAGCCAAGGCAAAAGCCAGTCAAGTGATATTAGAGGCTAAAGATTATAAGCAGTCTATTGTGAAAACGGCTGAAGGTGATGTCGCCCGTTTTAAGCCTATTCAAGCAGAATATGCTAAGTATCCAGAATTAACCCGCCAACGCTTATATTTGGATACTATGCAGTCTGTGCTTCAATCCACCAATAAAATCGTGATAGATACGAAAAACAACAATACCTTTCATTTACCTTTAGATAAATTTGCTTTAGATAAACTATCAGCCTCAATGGTTGCATTGCCCTCTGACGCACTGCCTGTAAAAAATACGGCTTCTGAATTGTCTAAATCATCGCCATCAGTGAGCGACTTATCACAAGCAAATCGGGATAGAGATGCTAAAGAGTTTCGTTAAAAAGTTTACTTAAAGTTATTAAAGTTATTGATATTGATATTGATATTGATATTTATATTTATATATTTTTATATTTATAAGTGACTTATTTTTAAAATCACTTATTTTAAAGTTATTACTGACTATGTTTAATTTAAAATCACCGAAAAATTTAATTAAAACCTCAAAAAATGCCAGTATATTTAATACTAAGATACCGTTGCTTGTACTAAGCACAGTAGCTTTTATCGTATATTTGTCGAGCTTTAGTGTTTATCAAGGACAAACTGCATTAATATTTTCAATGGGCGAGCTAATAGAGACGACTCAAAAAACAGGTTTGCACTTTAAGTTACCAACGCCATTGGCATCAGTGGTTAAAATTGACCGCCGTATCCAAATACTTAATATACCCAGTGGCGTTACGATTAAAACTTCAGATCCAAAAAATGTTGTTGTTGATAGCTTTATTCAATGGCGTATTTTTAATCCAAAAGTGTTTTATTTACGTTTTAAAGGCAAGGCGGCTGATGCCGAGCAGTTAATAGTCACAACGGTACGCGATGCTATGAACCCTGTTTTATCACAACGTACGCTTAAAGCTATTATGGCTGATGACCACGATGCAATCAGTACTGATATTCGCCGACTTATTTATGCTAAATTAATTGATACTGGGCTAGAAGTCGTAGATGTACGGCTTAAGCACATTGGTTTTGTACCTGAAATCGTGGACAGTGTTTTTGAGCGTATGAAAAGCGACCAAAGTAATGCTATTAAGCAGCAACAGATTCAAGGTGAGACGGCTAGTGAAACTATTCGTCTTCAAGCCAAGGGTGAAAGTGATAAAATTATTGCCGAAGCATATCAAGTCTCTCAAACCATTAAAGGCGAAGGTGACGCTGCTGCCAGTGCTGTTTATGCTGATGCCGTAGGAAATAATACGGAATTTTATAACTTTTACCGTAGTTTAGAAGCATACCGTGCGACCTTTGCTAATAAGCAGGACTTATTAATACTGGATTCGTCTAGCGAATTTTTTAAATACTTTCGCAGCCCAAGTGGAAAGTAATATTTTTATGTTGCAAAAGAAAACCAGTTTTTTATCAACAACCTCAATAGCTTCAGCAACTATTGATGATTTAGCCGATTTACGTATTAGTTATGAATACGGTGAGTTACTAGAAACACAAGTAGCCAGTACCCCTATTGAGCAGTTTATACGTTGGTTTAACCACGCTATCACTGCCAAAATACCTGAACCTAATGCGATGACTTTAGCAACAGTCGGTCAAGACGCACAGGGTATATGGCGACCTAGTTCACGAATCGTGTTAGTTAAGGGTATTAATGAATCTGGATTGACGTGGTTCACTAATTATGACAGCAGAAAAGGTAAAGAGTTAGCAGCACACCCTTATGCCAGCTTACAGTTTCATTGGGTATCGCTTGAGCGACAAGTCCGTTTTGAAGGGCGTGTAGAACAATTGAGTGATACAGACAGTGACGCTTATTTTGAAAGTCGCCCATTAGGTAGCCGTATAGGAGCATGGTCAAGCCCGCAAAGTCAAGTCATTACTGACCGTTCTGTTTTAGAAGTTTATGCAGCACACCTAAATGCCCACATTCAGCAAACGGGTGAAGCACCGAAAAGACCGCCACATTGGGGGGGGTATCGCTTATGTCCAGAAGTAGTAGAGTTTTGGCAAGGACGTCCTAATCGATTACATGACCGTCTACGGTATCGTCTTGGGCAAGATAAAATGAGTTGGTATTTAGAGCGGCTTGCACCCTAAATTTTAAAAACCTAAAATCAAAATACCTGTTTTTATTTTTTAGTATCGTTTTGATTTTTTAATTGTTGTTGAATGCGTTTTCGTTTGTATTCATCTGCTTTGTCATAAACCTGTTTTTTATCCCAACCAAACATTGGCTCTAGTATTTCAAAGTAAATAAACGCGAGTATCAGCGGGGCTATTACCCACCACCAGCTTAAATCTTTAAAGACAAAAATTTCAAACCATTTAAGTAATACGAGCGTTACACCTAACCAAACTAAATACATAATATACTCCATCAAAAATAGTTGATATGACATTACCAGTTATATCAAATTTAAAAAATTAATATATTACCGTTACATAGTATGATTTCAGCACTAAAGTACACTGTTTTTTATTTTTGTAATGATTGAATAAATTTTGATATGCGTAAAGTGTGTACAGCACATCTATTGTTGATGATAAACATTAAGTTTTATCTGTATTTAGACGATTAAACAGACTTAATTAATTGAGTTTGTTTACTACAACTTTTTAAAGCTGGTGGGCGGTGCAGAATTCGAATCTGCGACCCCTTGGATGTCGACCAAGTATTCTAACCAGCTGAACTAACCGCCCATTTTAGTTTGATTTTTAGTGGTGCCGAGAGTGGGAATCGAACCCACACTCCTTTCGGAACGGGATTTTGAGTCCCGCGCGTCTACCAATTCCGCCATCTCGGCTTTGTTTAAAATAAACAATACCAAACAACTGCTATTATAATTACATTTATTAGTAAACTGCAAATCAGTTTATATTACTACACTAATTAGTGTAATAATGTAAACTAATACCTTACACCACACTAAAAAATTATTAATACTTACACTGTATTTGTACAGAAATATGTCTATTAAGTATGATAAAATCAACCTTGCCGACAAGCCAGTAAGTTCTTAACTATCTGATATTTGTAGGTTATTATTTGTAGGGTTGTTGATAGTTCTGAAGCAAGTCTAATAAATATTAAATAATAAATAATAAATATTAAATAATAAATAATGAAATCAATTAAGTAAACAGGAGCTAATCATGAAAAAAAATACTACTCACAACTTTAGAAAATTCTCAATATTAGTATTAGCCTTAGGTTTATCTACACAAATGACTGTCGTTTATAGTCAAACAAACAGCTTTAATATGGCTAACACTTCTACTTGTAGAGGAAACAATGTTGAGATTGAACGTGCTATTGCTGTTGATTCTCCACCATCGCAGGGGCAGCTGGCTCCCGTAACGTCCCCTGTAAATACTGAAAAAGGCTTAACTTTACACCTATGTCAAACAGATAATCTGACTGCAGGTGAAGGCGACACGATTCGTGTAAATATACGTACAACATTGCCTGACACAACTTTAGTCGTTAATACGGGGGCTACTGACTTTGATACTACCCGATTTTTAACCATTAAATACTCTAAACCAGGTGTATATAACTCTAGCTTTTTAGTCACTAATATTAAAATTAATAACACTGTTAGTAACGCTCCTCAAAAAATTAGTGCAAGAGGTGAAGCTATTAACATTAAAGATATTGGTATCAGTACTAAAATATCTCCTATGTCTGTAATGATTTCAAGAGTGGCTAAACGCATAACACCTGTTATGCCTTTTGTACCATATTAAATAGTTAATAAGATTTAAACAGTAAAAATACTACCATGTCCTTGGTTTATTCTCAATTTAAGCTTGCTGCATTCTCGCTAGATTTTTTGTTTGCTTACTGGGTGACTTGGTATATTTAGTCCGTCTTTTTGTTCAGTATGAGTGATATTTTATAAATATGAAAGTAATTACTTTACTTATTACCAGCTTGCTCGGTAGCAATTTTTTATTTTTTACACCAGTTTATGCGCAAGTTGAACCTATAAATAGCGATAACCCTTCTATTACTAGATCGGGAAATAACAAAGTTACTTTAAGTTTTGCGAATGCAGAATTAGAAGCAGTGGTACGTACTATTACTGAATTAGTTGGTAAAACCGCTGTTATTGACCCTCGCATAAAAGGAACACTTAATGTACAAAGCGATACACCGATAACGCGCGAACAAGCGTACCAACAAATGCTAACACAACTGCGTTTGTCAGGTTACAGTGCGATAGATATGGGTGCTACTTTACGAGTAGTTCCTGAAGCTGACGGCAAATTACAGGGCGGTAGTGTTCACTCTGGTTCTACCCTTAATAAACGGGGTAATGAATTATTAACCCAAATTTTTAAACTACAGCATGAAAGTGCTCAAACAGCGTTTGCGATTGTACGTCCCTTAATTGCTCCCAACAATATTGTCAGTGCAGTGCAAGGCAGTAATGCTCTGATCATTACCGACTATGCAGAAAACTTACAACGTATCGCTAAATTATTGAATGAAATTGATAAGCCTCTTGCACCACCCACAGAAATTATTACGTTACAGCATGCCAGTGCTGTAGATATGGCTGGTTTGTTGCAGCGCCTGCAAGATGCGACGGGGTCTGCCAATAATACAGGTCAAATTATACAGCGTACCAGTGCATTAGCTGAAGTTCGTAGTAATAGTTTAATCATTAAAGCGGGCAGTTATTTAGCCTTAGAACAAACCAAACAATTGATTGCTAAATTAGATGTCCCCAGCAGTAAAAATGGTACAAATAATGTTAATATTGTCCACCTAAAAAATGCAAATGCAACGAAGCTAGCCGCTACATTGCGAGCAGTGATGGGTGGTGAAACTGGTGCAGCTGCTGATACAACTATAACACCTGCTTCAAATAATGCTGCAACTGAACGCGGTATGGTACAGGCTGATGCAACCACCAATACTTTGATTATTACTGCCCCCGAATTGGTCTATCAAAATTTACGCGGTATCATTGAACAACTAGATGTCAGACGGGCACAAGTGTACATTGAGAGTCTAATTGTTGAAGTAAGTAGCGAAAAAGCAGCACAATTCGGTGTGCAATGGTTAAATGGCCTGTCTAAGGCAGCGTCAGGTAATGCTGCGTTTAGCGGCACTAGTTTCGGGACTGGTAATAATGGTGTCAATATTCAAGATGCTGCAAAAGATGTCAATGCTTTAGCAGGGGCAGGATTTGTATTGGGAGTAACTAATGGCGTTTCAAAAGTATTGGGCGAGAAATTTTTAAACCTAGGTTTTTTAGCACAAGCTTTAGAAAATGAAGCACAAGCCAATATCTTATCAACGCCAAATGTTACTACATTAGATAACGAAGAAGCTAAAGTCATTATTGGGCAAAACGTCCCTTTTATTACAGGAAGCTATTCACAAAGTGGTAGTGGTAGCAATACTACTAATCCTTTTCAGACTATTGAGCGAAAAGATGTGGGTTTAACTTTAAAAGTACGTCCACAAGTCAGTGAAAGTGGTACCGTTAAATTAGCTATTTATCAAGAAATTAGTGCGGTTAAAGATAAAACCTTAGCGGCTGGGATTATTACCAGTAAACGCTCGTTAGAAACCAATGTTTTAGTAGAAAGTGGTCAAGTGGTCGTTATTGGTGGTTTAATTGAAGACAGTTACAGTGATGGTATTGATAAAGTACCTGTACTTGGTAATTTACCGTTAATTGGCCATTTATTTAAATCGCAAAGCCGTAAACGAATTAAAACTAATTTAATGATCTTTTTGCGTCCTGTCATTATTAGTGATGCTAAAAGTAGTGACTTATTAACTCAAGAACGCTATGAAGATTTAAGGTCTTTACAACAAACTATTCAACCAAAGTATAACCGTTTACTACCTATAACAAGCGCTCCTTTATTGCCTAGTTGGACACCCGCAACCACGGTAATGATGCAACCTAGTTTATTGCTAAGCCCAGCAAGTATACTCAAGACTACCCATATAATTGCTACGCCCAAGTCTCATATATTCAATAAACCATGAGTACGGTTCAGCCTTTATTACCCTATGCATTTGCAAAAACACACAGCATTTTTGCGTGGTATAAATACAGTACCTTACCATTAAATGATAGTAAAAATAGCTCTGAAAATAGTGGTAAATTCGCTTTTCTATGTATCACTAAAAGCCTAAATACCTCAAGACATGCTTTAAGTGAAATTATGCAACGCTATGGTGTATGCCATACCGAATATATACAAACTTTAGGTATTGATGCGTTTGCAGAGGCTTTACAAGCCCAATATGGCCATACCGCCTTACAAGGCAGCGCACAAAGTGTGGCTGATGCCGCAGGGCAAGAAGCCGACCTAAATCGTTTAATGGACGATATTCCAGAAATACAAGATTTATTGGACAGTGCAGCTGATGCTCCGATTATTCGCTTAATTAACGCGTTACTGACTCAAGCGGTACGTGAAGGGGCTAGTGATATTCATATTGAACCTTTTGAAACAGATACTGTAGTGCGTCTTCGGGTTGATGGTACTTTACGTGATATTGCTAGGCCTAAACGAAGTTTACACGCAGCTTTAGTAAGCCGTATTAAAATTATGGCGAACTTAGATATCGCAGAGCGGCGATTGCCACAAGATGGCCGTATGGCATTAAGAGTAGCGGGTAGGCCTGTTGATGTGCGTGTCTCTACACTGCCTGTGGGTAGCAGTTCAAATAGCAATGAACGAGCGGTACTGCGTTTATTAGATAAAACAGATGCACGTTTAGACCTAACGGCATTGGGTATGGCAGCCAATACGCGTGATGCGATTGACCGATTAATTAAGCAGCCCTACGGTATTGTTTTAGTAACAGGCCCTACAGGCAGTGGTAAAACAACAACTTTGTATTCAGCGATTAAACGCTTAGATGCCAGTACTACTAATATTTTAACAGTAGAAGACCCGATTGAATATGAGCTAGCAGGTATTGGACAAACCCAAGTCAATGGTAAAATAGATTTAAATTTTGCCACTGCATTGCGAGCGATTTTGCGACAAGACCCCGATGTAGTGATGATTGGTGAAATCCGTGATGTGGAAACTGCTGATATTGCGGTACAAGCCAGCTTAACTGGGCATTTAGTATTGGCAACTTTGCATACCAATGATGCAGTAGGTGCCGTGACACGTTTAACCGATATGGGTGTTGAGCCATTTTTGTTGTCTTCCAGTTTAATTGGTGTAGTGGCACAACGCTTACTGCGTAAATTATGCGAAACTTGTAAAGTAGCCGTTGATAATATTGATAGCTCTAATATTGATGGAACAAACAAACATACTTATAAAGCAGTGGGTTGTGCTGCGTGTAATAACACAGGTTATTCGGGCCGTTTAGGTATTTATGAGTTACTGACTGTTAATGCAAAACTAGCCCAAGCTATTCACCAACGCTTACCTGAAGCCGAGTTACGAGCTATGGCACAAGCACAAGGATTGACTACATTGCGTCAAGATGCACAACGTTTAATTGATCAAGGTATTACTAGTTTGGCAGAAGTAGAACGTGTTACACGTTTAACGTAAATTGGTTTACTATGACACAATACATAATATTTATGCAACAATAATATAACGGTACACAATATATAAAATATCTTGTTTTAAGCCGTCTTTGTAAATAAGGAAACATACTATGGATCCGTTAGCGTACCCCATTTTTGCAGGTATTTCAGCAATGATACGCACAATATTCTTTGCAAATATGGATAGAGCATATGATAATATGGTTGATGCAATTAGCCTTATTGCTGTCTCTATTGAAACGATCATTATTATTCGCTATGGCTTCGTTATTTTGGCTAGGGAAACCACTGAAGATGAAAGAAATCCTGATGTACAAGAGTTACTATATCATCTACTGGTTGTGTGTGGTGTATTGGCACTTTTAAATGCTGGCAGAGCACCTTTAGACTTTATAATGTCTTTAAGAACTATGCTTGTTACTGGTTTTACAGGTATAAATAAACCTGGTGGACGTCAAATAGACGAATCACTTGTTGCGCTAAACACGGTAATAACAACGGGTAATATGTTTAGCAGTATCAACTCTACGTATGTGAATAGTCTTAAGTCATCATTGCTGACTATGGCTTTAACCTTTACTGTCTCTCCGCAAATTACGGGTGCATTGTTACTGCTATTTAATGAAGTAATGACGCGCTTTGGAATGGCTTTATTTCCTTTGGCAGCCTATGCTGCATTGTATAAAACCACCCGAGACGTGTTCACTACTTGGGTAGGTCTAATGGTTTCTTTAGGCGTATTAATGGCAACCAGTGCAGTAACTATTGCAGTTATGGTGGGTGTAACCACTAAATTTATGATTGTTTTTTCGGCAATTAATGTGGGTACTGCTATTTTATCTACAGGCACTGTAGGTGGTTTTGTTTTTTCAGAATTACAACAAT
This sequence comes from Betaproteobacteria bacterium, assembly GCA_043777895.1. Lineage (GTDB taxonomy): Bacteria > Pseudomonadota > Gammaproteobacteria > Burkholderiales > Burkholderiaceae_C > JBDLSY01. The sequence goes on from JAYWHD010000145.1 coordinate 9,538, forward strand.
CCATTATTCAGTCGGGCTTTGGTTTCACCTTAACCATTATCATATTAAACTTTCCTGTTAATGCGGCTAACTTTGTAGGAGGTTATATTATATTTGCAGGGCCTAGCCTTAATAATGAATTAGGGGCTTTGTATAAAAACGATAGAAGGTTAAAAATGCGTTAATGCTTATTAAATATATAAAATAATACAGCTATAAAATAATATAGTTATAAAATAATAAAAAAATATAAATTTACAAACGCATAAAATTACGACAAACATATAAATAAATATGAAAAAAAATGTACTTAATTTATCAAATACCGTTGATAACACTTGTAATGCGCCAGCAGACGAAGGAATTCCATTGTCTAGGGTTATTCGCAATAGAATTACTGCGGACAAAAAGCGGTTTCACGCGAATGATAATATTTCTGCATATATTCAAGAAGGTGAATTAGATGGTTTAGTTAATGAAGTAGCACAAAAAATGCAAGGTGTTTTAGACAGTATGGTTATTGATACAGTGAATGACCATAATACCCAAGACACTGCTAAACGTGTCGCAAAAATGTATGTTCACGAAGTTTTTAAAGGCCGCTTTGTTGCTCCGCCTGTGGTCACTGAATTTCCAAATGCAGAACATTTAAATGAACTAATGATTGTTGGTCCAATTACGGTACGCAGTGCGTGTTCACACCACTTTTGCCCTGTCATCGGTAAAATATGGGTGGGTATTATGCCTAATGCACATACTAATGTAATCGGTTTGTCTAAATATGCGCGTATGGCAGAGTGGATTATGAATCGCCCTCAAATACAAGAAGAAGCGGTTGTTCAATTAGCCAATATGATTGCTGACAAAACTCAACCCGATGGTTTAGCGATTGTGATGGAAGCTGAGCATTTTTGTATGAGTTGGCGTGGCGTTAAAGACAGTGATAACCGTATGATCAATTCAGTCATGCGGGGTAGTTTTTTAAAAGATTCTAATCTTCGCCGTGAATTTCTTGCGTTATTACCTGGTAAAAATCGCTAAACATTCAATTAATAGTGTTCACCAACAATCGCTTTTATACCATATATGCTATGTTTTGTGTGGTGCATATTTTGATTTTATTAAAAATAAAGTAATCTGTAAACTATAACCATAACCACTTAAGGAATATATTCTTATGTTAGTTCGCTTACTATATATTAGCCGTTTAAACAATTTATCTGATGCCGCTGTTGCTGAATTAACTGAAAGTATCTTATTTACTTCACGACAATATAACACTGAAAAAGGGATTACGGGTGTGCTTATTTATAATAATGCGATTGTTATGCAGTTACTAGAAGGTGGACGCGAACAAGTGAGTGCACTGTATAACGCCATTAGTCAAGATAAACGCCATACCGATGTTGTTATTTTAGGTTTTGAAGAAATTGCACACCGTAAATTTAGTGATTGGTCAATGGGACAAGTTAATTTAGCCAAAGTTAATCCTTCTTTACTATTAAAATACTCTGATACAACCCATATCAATCCTTATATGATGAGCGGTAAAACATCACTGGCTTTGTTGGAAGAGCTAATGGCGAGCGCTGCAGTTATTAATCGTTAGTAATTTTAAGTACTTATTATCTAATTTATAATTTAATTTAGCATTTTCATTTTCACTTTCATTTTTATTTTCATTTTTTAACCTACAGACTATCAAATTATGAGCAACGCAATTAAATACGTGACTGACATTAGTTTTACAACCGATGTATTACAATCTACTCAACCTGTACTTTTAGATTTTTGGGCCGAATGGTGTGGTCCTTGCAAGATGATTGCCCCCTCTTTAGAAGCATTAGCCTCTGAACTGTCTGGTAAAGTAACTATTGCAAAAATGAATGTTGATGACAATCAAACGATACCTGCTCAATTTGGTGTGCGTGGTATTCCAACGTTAATGCTATTTAAAGACGGCAAAACAGTAGCAACTAAAGTAGGGGCGCTAAGTAAAGCACAATTGACCGAGTTTATTACTTCAAATATTTAGAATATTTAGAATATTTAGAATATTTAAACCATTTAATTTACATCTAAATCTACGGACTGCTTAAAAGACTGCCTAAATTATAATTGGCAGTACATCTAATTTAAGCCATCGATGCTAAGGAGTATAGTATGTCCACCCCAGTTTTACTGGATATTTTGCAATACCCAGATCCGCGTCTGCACATAGTTGCTAAGCCAGTGATTCAGTTTGATAAAGCACTTGATATTTTGGTACGTAATATGAGCCATACTATGTACCAAGCACCGGGTGTTGGTTTAGCGGCTACTCAAGTTAATGTACATCAACGCGTTATCTGTGTAGATTGCAGTGAGCATTCTAACCAATTAATAGTATTAATCAATCCCATTATTATTTTGGCAAGTCCTGATTTGCAAGCTTGGGAAGAAGGTTGCTTGTCTGTACCTGATATTTACGAAGATATAAAACGCCCTAAATCTATTCGTGTAAAAGCACAAGATATTCAAGGTGATTTTTTTGAATTAGAGGCAGACGAGCTATTAAGTGTGTGCATTCAACATGAGATAGACCATTTAAATGGTAAAGTATTTGTGCAACACTTATCACAACTCAAGCAAGGCCGCATTAAAAGTAAGTTATTAAAACTCGCAAAATCATCTAAAAATACCGATAAAAATATTGCTACAAATACTGATGGTATTGATATGATAGACCTTAAATAGGCTAAATAATGCGAATTATTTTTGCAGGTACACCTCTTTTTGCCGACCGTGCTTTAAAAGCACTGCTGATGGCTGACCCATCATTAAACTATGATGTAGTGGCTGTTTTTACTCAACCAGACCGTCCCGCAGGACGGGGTATGAAAATAGTATTTAGCCCAGTTAAACAAACTGCTATTCAATATAGTATTCCTGTCTATCAACCACAGAGTTTAAAGTTAGACGGACAATATTCTGAAGATGCAAACCTTGCTTACGCGGTACTCAATGTGTTAAAGCCTGATGTAATAGTTGTCGCAGCGTATGGTTTGATGCTGCCACAATGGGCTTTAAGTTTACCCAGTGCAGGCTGTATCAATATTCACGCCAGTTTACTGCCCCGTTGGCGGGGAGCAGCACCGATACAACGGGCGATTGAAGCGGGTGATGCCCACAGTGGTGTTACATTAATGCAGATGGCTTTAGGTTTAGATACGGGTGATATGTACGTAAAAGAAACCGTTCAAATAACACCACACACCACAGGTGGGCAACTGCACGATGCTTTAGCACATATAGGTGCCAGTTTATTGTGCCGATATTTAACTGATATTGTCGCTGGACACCTAAAACCTGTTGCACAATCTTTAAATGACGTAATTTATGCCCATAAGCTAACCCGAGAACACGGCATTTTAAACTGGAATCTACCCGCTAGTATTTTAGCAAATCAAATACGGGCATTTGACCCGATACCAGGCTGTAATTTTAAATACCTCAATAAACAAGGCGAGAGCTATAGCTACAAAGTATGGGCGGCACATACTAATAATAGTTATTTATCAAATAATACTACCTATCAAATCGGTGACATTGTGTCTTTGTCTGAAGCAGGGCTAGATATAGTCTGTGCTGCAGAATTAAACTATCAACACTACAGTGTATTACGCATCACTGAAATACAAAAACCTGGCGGCAAACGTTTACCTGTCAGCGTATGTTGGCAACACTTAGATTTAGTATTTTAATGAATCCAACTACGTTACAAATTACTGTACGATTAAAATTAATTAAAGACTACACACTGGCTTTACTAAGCTTTTTATTGGTATTGAATGCCGTTACGTTATTGTTTTTAGACGTTTTTAATGTGGGGGTAATCATTCCTTTATTGCTGGGTTTACTGGGATTAATTTTATTTAAATACCGTCAAGCATGGCAACAATGGTTGCTGCATCGCCCGATATACCGCTCAATTTATAGGGTGTACCGCGTTGGACTGTGTATTTGGTTAATGTCGTTGTTACTATTTTTTTCGTGGGTGATACAACCTGATACTATAGAAACGGTATCGCCTAATGTTATTTTAATATTGGGCAGTAGCCTAAAAAACAACCACCCCAGCCCGACACTGCAAGCACGGTTAGACAAAGGCTTAATAGAGGCACGTCGTTTACCCAGTGCAAATATTTTATTAACAGGTGGTATTGGCATCAATCAAACACAGTCTGAAGCGGCTGTTATGGCCGATTATTTAATGATGCGTGGTATAGAACCTAGCCGTATCTTATTGGAAGAACGCAGTACCAGTACCTATGAAAATTTAGTTTTCTCTAAAGCATTATTGCCAGATATTGATCCATTATTTACTCGGATTATGATTATTAGTAGTGATTTTCATTTACTGCGTGCAAGGGCAATTGCACACCAATTAAACTTACCGATTGTCAGTGCTGTAGGTGCACCCACACCGCTACTTATTCGTTATAACGCTAGGTTACGCGAATATTTTGCTTTTATTAAAAGCAGTTTATTGAATGAGTTATAGTTATGTTTAGTTATTATTCAATTTACGTTTAATTTATTGTTTAATTTATTGTTTAATTTATCGTTTTAAAATACTTTCTTAAATTCATCTTACTATGACGTACCGTATTGCTCCTTCTTTGTTGTCCGCTGATTTTTCTCGTTTAGGCGATGAGGTTCGTGCCATTCAGGCAGCAGGGGCAGATTTAATTCATTTTGATGTGATGGATAACCATTATGTCCCTAACTTAACCATTGGGCCATTAGTGTGTGAAGCCATTAAACCCCACGCAACTGTGCCTATTGATGTTCATTTAATGGTTGAGCCTGTTGATGCTTTAATTCCTTTATTTGCTAAGGCAGGCGCCAATATTATTACTTTTCACCCAGAAGCTAGCCGCCATATTGATCGTACTTTGGCTTTAATTCGTGAACACGGCTGTAAAGCTGGCTTAGCCTTTAATCCCGCGACTTCTTTGGCTTATATGGATTATGTGATGCCACGTTTAGATATAATATTGCTTATGAGTGTTAATCCTGGTTTTGGTGGGCAAAGCTTTATCCCATCTACTTTGTCTAAAATTACTGCCGCACGTAAAAAGCTAGATATTTGGAAAGCTGAAACGGGTATTGATATTTGGCTAGAAGTTGATGGCGGCATTAAAGTAGACAATATTGCTGACATAGCAAACGCGGGAGCGGATACATTTGTCGCGGGTAGTGCTATTTTTAATGCACCTGATAGTAACGGTAGTTATACCAATATTTTTTCAAAACTGCGTAGGTCTCTATCCGTTGAAAGTGACTGGTATTGATTCAATTAATTAATAGGCTTTTTTCAAAACTGTATTTATACAGAAAAGTGTTGATTTTAAAAGCGGCTTATTCTATAAATAATGCTTAGAATCAAGATTTTTAAGATTTTTAAGATTAAAAAATTAAAGGATTAAAAGATTAAAAGATTAAAGAATTAAATAGGATTTAAAAATCTTTAAAATACTTAAATTCTGAAAATCTTGATTAAAACTTTAAGTTTTAAAGCTTAATAAATATACTTTTAATGATTTTAAAAGAAGTCTAATAGTTAAAAGTTGAAGGTGTGTTGCTAAAAGAAAATAAAATTAATTCACCGCAACTGTTTAATAGTGTTAAAAATGCTCCATTTAATCAATGATTAAATTAAAGTAACTAGCTGCTATTTAATATTGGACTGATTAGTTTACTTACTTTAATTTAAAGCCTATTAACTCATCTGAAACAATGAATATACCTACTAATACATCAATAAATATATTGACAAACACATCAACAAAAACATCAATATTGAATCAGCCCGCTTTTGAAACGGCAATATTTGGCGGGGGCTGTTTTTGGTGTACCGAAGCTGTTTTTTTAGCAGTACGCGGTGTGCAATCTGTTGAAAGTGCTTATGCTGCAGGCAATACATTAAACCCCAGTTACGAAGATATTTGTACAGGTACTACAGGACATGCCGAAGTAATCAAAATACGATTTGACCCTAATATCATCAGTTATGAACAGTTATTACACATTTTTTTCTGCACCCATGATGCAACGACTTTAAACCGTCAAGGTAATGATGTTGGCACACAATACCGCAGTATTATACTGACTGGTTCTGCCCCACAAACAGTCACCGCACAAGCGGTGTTAAAACAAATACAGGCAAGTACTACCGCAACAATAGTAACGCAGATTAAACCCTTTGTAGCTGATATTTTGTACTATCGGGCAGAAGAATATCACCAAAATTATTATGCACGATACCCCAATCAAGGCTATTGTGCGGCACTCATCACCCCAAAAATGGCTAAATTTAAACAAACAATGCAACAGTTTTTACGCTAATAAATATAATATAAATATTAATAAATTACTGGTTCATCACAATTTATATAATTTATACACTTTATATATTTTATACATTTTGATAAAAGGCTAAGATTTTTGGTTTAGAAATACCCATTACGCTGTTTGACCACACTAAATAACGTTGCTTGTGGTCAGTAATGACATCACCATTTTTTAAGTTTTGTAATTTTTCGGGCTTAATATCAAGTCCATTTAAAGTAATCGCAACCAAACCTTGTCTGCGGCGAATCACCCAAGGTAATTTGGCACGAACAGATAGCCAAGGCTTAAAAGGAAACATAAATTCAGTGGGAAATTTAACCGCAAATGTATTGGGCAAAGCACGCACAGTATTTTGTGCTATCCAACTAATAAACCGCTCATCAGCCCGTAAAGGTTTAAATACAAATTGCTGCTGTTCAAGGCACTGATATTGTTGGCAATGCCATTTAAATTGTTCGGCAATGTAATAACACTGACTGGGTTGAAACACCACAATTGATGAATTACCCCGTGCGTAATAGTGTTTATGGCTCAATCGGGCGATTATTCGGCCTGTTTTACCAAACGGCAAGATAGCACTTTGAAACAAAGCGATTGTTTTGGGGGTGTCTAAATACTGTAGTGCAATACTTAAATCACCCAATACAACCGTATCTAAATCAATATAAATTGCAGGTAAATCAGTCGGTAAAACACCCCGTTCAAACATCGCTAATTTAGCTTGGCAACCTACGGCTTTAAATAAATTTTGATTAAAATACTCGGGCAATAATACTTGCATAACGTTATTAATAGCTGATAATTCAGGCTTAATGCTGTCTGTAATGAGTACAAACTGTGCAGTTTTTTGACTATGTTGTCTAATATGTGTCATTAAATTAATAATTAAGGTTGTAGAATACTTATTACCCCAACATAACATCACACATTGCCAAGTCACTGTTTGATTGTTATCGCCAATAATACTTTTGATATTATTGATATTATTGATATTAATATTATTATTATTATTAATATTATTATTAATATTGAGGGAAAAATCTAAAGTACGCATGATTATTTTTATGGTTATTTTTATAATTATTTTTATTAGTATAAGGCTAAGGATTGCTTAGGGAACGGCTAAAATATAGCATCATTTATAACATTGCTTGTGTTATTGTTTATAGTACTAGTACTTTTTTAGCTTTTTATTAAAATAACTCTCATTTTATTACGCCCATGAAAGCTTCTC
>JAYWHD010000146.1:0-6033 GCA_043777895.1 Betaproteobacteria bacterium
AGCGACCAATGACAATTGGTTGGCAATTGCAGGAGAAGACGAATACCTTGCAGAATACTTTAGATTATTTAAAAATATAGAGCCTAGCATTAAAGACAAACACATTCATTATGAATCTGTTTACTATGGTTTGTTTGAAAATAATAACGGTTATGCATCGTCAATTATTGAAATTGTAACCAGTAAAAAACCCAAAGGGGTAATGACAAAAGTACTCAATATTTTTGTAACGCCTAAGTTTTCTGACTTAATTCAATTTAATAGTGAATTTACTAAAATTTATATTAATACTTTATTAGAAAGCTTAAAGTTGTCTCAATCAACAACAGAAGGCTACCAACTAAAAATTTACGGTAGAACAAATGACTTTTTAACTACTTTATACGCCATTCACGTTAAATTATCCCAAAATAAAATAGATGGTATTAAAAGTGTTTCTATGCAAGGCAGATTTTTAATGATTGAACATAATTAATTTTTATATTTACACAGGAGACTTAAAATGACTGAACAGGCACAAACACAATTTCTAAATGCTGTTAGAGAAGCTTTAAATGAATGTTTTAGTACTATGACACAAGAGCAATTAAAAAATGCCTTTTATTCTTTTGAACACCTTCAAGAAGAATTATTGGCCGCTTAATTCATATTAATTTAAGATGAAACCCGCCCATAAGCGGGTTTTTTATTATCCAATCACCGCATCTGTTTTATCAATACGTAGCTCTAAATAATCTACCACATTTTTAATCACTACTTTTTGCATAGCTAAAATAAATAATTCCATAAAAGCATAGTCAGGGGTATTGTTGGCGGTAATGGGGAGTTGGATTATTTGATTTTCAATTATTTTTATATTAAAACTTGAACTCCCCCAAGAAAACGAACTAAAAGATTTAGTCATTATTGCAATAAAAAACTGTGCATTTTCTTTATTAAATTGACCACTTTTAGCTTTTAATATTTTGATTTTATCGCCTGTAAAATATGGTTTTTCTTGATAAAACATCGTAGCAGTATCTTGTCCAAATGAAATAGTATTGCCATCATTTAAAAACACTTCATCTTCACTAATATAACCACGAATACCATTATTTAGACTTGTTCTAACAACATAAGGAAATTGACCATTGTCTAAAATCTCAACTTTATTTGCATCAAATCTTTTTTTATAAGAGTTTATATCAAACAACTCCCCAACCTTAAACGGCTCCCATTGCACGGTTTCCAAACCATCTAAAGCGGCTTGTTCTTTTTCAGTTAAAACCGTGTCTGCTAAACCTGTGGTTTTTAAATACGCTTGCAGCGTCGCTAGACGCTCGGCTTGCAGCGTCGCTATAAACTGCTCCATAAACTCAAAAGCAATGTTGCTGTTGGTGGTGGGAAGTTGGATTGTTTCGGACTTTATTCTTTCCCAGCCTGATTTATTTCCCCAGTCATATTTTTGAAAAATCTTATTTAAAGTTGTAATAATAAATGATTGTATTTTTTCAATTTCAATTTTTGAATTTATAAATTTAAAAGCATAGCTATCTTGCAAAATAGTAAATTCTTTAGATTGATAAAAGACTTTACCAAAACCATTAGCAGTTGCTGAAAATACATTGTTAAGAATAGTTGCATTTTTTCGTGAAATATATCTTCCAATTTGATTGTTTGACAAAGTGGCTGTAGTTGCAGGTAAATCACCTGCGGTGTTTTTAATAACATTGTTTGTATTTAATTTCTCAAACAAATCACCAATCTTAAATGCTTGCCACTCAATGCCACTATCTGTTTCCAATTGTTCTAATTGGTGTTGCATTGAATGGCTATTTACTTTCCCAAGCCATTGTCCTGTTTTAATAGTTGGTCTACTTCCCACGCAAGATAATCAGCCACCGTTTTACGAAAATCGTTAAACGTGGGCAGAGTGTCTATTTTTTTGTGTTGGTCAAAATTCCAATCTGCACCTAATTTATTAATAAAATCTTCAACATACACCTCGCTTAACTGCCACTTGGCTTCAAGCTTTGCGGCGTTGCCCGCTTTGTACAGTTTAATCACATCGGCATAGCGTGTGCTGGGTTCGTCAATTTCTTGCAAAGCACGGCTAGTGCGTTTATAGCCATCATTTCTAAAATCAATAAACTTAACAGTTTTATCAAAATCATGCGGGGTGTGGGCTTGAAAAATATACACACTGGTTTGCACACCTGCCATGGGTTGGAATAAATCGGTCGGCATTTTAATACTTGCCAATAACGTGTGTTTTTTTAAGTATGGCTTGGTTGCTTGTGGTGGCTTTGCCTGACCCTGCGGAATCTTGAATAATAATGGCACCCAGCCCGCCTGTTTCCATTTTATCTAAACCAAAGGCAATAAACGGCATGCCATTTTCGCTGTAACTAAACGGCGGGTTCAGCAATAATCGATCGGCTTTAAAATTGGTATACAGTGCCTCGGGTGTGCTAAATGTATTGCCTTTATGAATGTGGGCGCTGCCATCACCCCGTAAAATCATGTTGGTGGCGGCTAAAGTAAACATTTCCGCATTCAGTTCAATGCCCATGAGTTGCTGGCTTTTAATCAGGTGGATTTTATTTTTTGCTGCCGTTGTTTGTTTGCCATAGCTGCTTTCAACATCATCAATCATTATCTCCATTGCAGAAATCAAAAAACCCGCTGAACCTGTGGCTAAATCTATCACTTTACTATTTTGGTTAATGTTTAAAATCTCTGCCATCATTTTGGTGATGTAAGGCGGGGTTAAAACAATGCCTATCTCTTTGCCATCGCCTAAAGCATATTTTAAAAATTCAGAATACATCTCCCCCATAATGTCTAAATGCCCTGCCATCGCATCAATGGATAAGAAAATATTGTAATAAATGAAGGTAAAAATTTGTTTATTGGCACTGGCTGTATCAGGTATTAAATTAGATATTTCTTTGTCTAAAACAGTTTTTTCATCACGTTGTATGTCTTTTGAAATTTCAGAAAAACTGGATAACATCAACTTTTGCTTGTCAGCAGGTATCATGCGTGCCGTTAAAAACTCTGTGATTTGGTTCACTATCTGCACACCATCACGTTTGGTTTCAGACTGAATACCTTTTAAATCATCAGGCGTTAAACCCTCTTGAATTTTATTGCCTTGTGTATCCATCACCGTTTGCATCGATAAAAGCATGCCTGACACATACAATACCCGTTGTGCAGCAGTAATATTGTGGTTGTGCATCAACTTGTTTAAACTTTTAGCGTATTTTTGTAACTCGGCTTGTGAGTTAATTAAAATGGTGTGCTTTTCATTGTCAGTTAATAAAGCATCTTTATAAAAGGTATCAAATGTTTTATTATTTTCTAAAAAATCAAAGCTTGTAATATTTTCAAGACATTTAAAAGACGTTTCACCAAATCCATACACATAATAGACTTTTATGGTGATGGTTTTAGCACAATCGCCCGCAATGCCTATTGCAATGACTTCACGGTATTTATCATTTTCAATCATACACCTTGCATAATGCAATGCACCATTGACGGCATAGCCTGAAATGGATTTATCATCAAATTTTACAAGCCCGTCTTTGTTTTCGGCAATGTGTTTATTAACGCCTAACTTATTTTCAATAATAACGGGAACCGTATTATTACAGTATTTAGTTAAACTAAAATCGGGCTTACCAAAATTGGTTTTATTACGTGTTTTAGCCCCGCCTTGTAAGGCAGCTTTAAGGTAATCAGGCATAGCTGATTCAGTGTAATAATCTTGTTGGTTTTTCAGCTTTAACTGGTCAAACTGGGCTTTTACCCAGTCATTGATATGGTCTTCAAGCTGGTATTTTTGAGTGGATTGTGTCATTGAAATACAGTGATGATAGTGCAGGTATTAGTTAAGCGTAAGCTAAGTACTTATTAATACCTTGCACTATAAAATAAATAATTAAACCTTGATAATATTTAGAATATGGGCGGTTATATCTGATACCGCGATATTCGTTGCTTTATCAGCGCGGCGGTGTTGATATTCTACAATGCCATCTTTTAAACCACGGTCACCCATCGTAATGCGGTGTGGTACACCGATTAACTCCCAATCTGCAAACATAATTCCAGGGCGTTCGCCACGGTCATCTAATATGACATCAATTTTATGGGCTATTAATGTTTGGTACAGTGTTTCTGCGACTGTTTTAACCGCTTCGCTGCGGTCTATGCCAACGGCACAAATAACCACGGTAAATGGGGCGATACTATCAGGCCAAATCATGCCTTTAGCATCGTGATTTTGTTCAATCGCGGCGGCGGGTAAACGGGTAATACCAATGCCATAACAACCCATTTCAAACGGTTTAGGGCGGCCGTCAGTGTCTAAAAAAGTAGCTTTCATTGCGATACTGTATTTAGTGCCTAAATAAAAAACATGCCCGACTTCAATGCCACGTTCAATCGCTAATATGCCCTTGCCGTCTGGAGAGGCATCACCTGCGACAACATTGCGAATATCGGCGATTAAGTCAGGTTCAGGTACATCACGCCCCCAATTTACGCCTGTTAAATGATGCCCCTTTTCATTCGCACCGCATACCCAATCGGTCATAACGGCGACTTCACGGTCGGCAATCACGGGCAATGAATTGGGTTTATTGACTATACCTAAGTAACCCGGTTGGCAATTAAAATAGGCGATAATCTCGGCTTCATTTGCCAATCTAAACCCTGCCAAACCCTCAAGTTTGCCGACTTTGGTGTCGTTCATAGTGTGGTCGCCACGCAATAATAACAAATGTAATTGCGTTTTTAATTCGCTTTTATCGTTTTTATCGCTATTGTTGTTATCATTTTTATCATTTGGTATGTCGGTTGCTAAGACTACTAATTTAACAATTTTATTGAATGGCACATTTAAAAACGCAGCGACTTCTTCGCAGCTGGTTTTGCCTGGTGTAGCTACTTTTGCCAATATCTGACTTGAGTTGCCCCTTGCAGCAGGTGGCAATGCAGTGGCTTTTTCAATATTAGCGGCATACTGACTGTTTGCACAATACACAATGGCATCTTCACCTGTGGCAGCAATGACTTGAAACTCTTCGCTTTTATCGCCCCCGATTGCCCCACTGTCAGCGGCAACCGCACGGTAATTTAAACCAAAGCGGTCAAAAATACGATGATAGGTATTTGCCATATTTTCATAACTGGCGTGTGCAGCGGTTGCATCACGGTCAAAGCTATAGGCATCTTTCATCGTAAATTCGCGTCCACGCATCAAGCCAAAACGTGGGCGGCGTTCATCGCGAAACTTAGTTTGAATTTGATACATATTTTTAGGCAACTGTTTATAGCTTTTAAACTCTTGACGTGCCATATCGGTAACCACTTCTTCGCTAGTCGGTTGCAATACAAAATCACGCCCATGACGGTCTTTGATACGCAATAACTCTGCACCCATTGCTTCAAAACGGCCTGTTTCTTGCCATAAATCAGCAGGCTGTACCACTGGCATAGTCATTTCAATAGCCCCAGAACGGTTCATTTCTTCACGCACAATCGCCTCTACTTTACGAATAACCCGTAAACCCAGCGGCATATAACTATAAATGCCTGCATTGATTTTTTTAATCATACCGGCACGAATCATTAATTGTTGGCTCATAATATCAGCATCGGCAGGGGCTTCTTTAAGGGTAGAAATATGAAATTGACTGGCACGCATAAGAATCTTTCAAAAAAGTTAAAGATATAGGGGGGTTTAAAACCCATTTAAGCTTAAATTCAAGTAGTAAATAAAAATTATTTTTATCAAAATGCCCACATACCTTGGGTCTCTACTTCTAATAAGTCACCTTTGCGTTTAAGTATAAAAAAGCCATTTTCGTGGGCTTCATCGGCGACTGAATTATCAATATTAAAACTAGCGATTCCACCATATATTTTAAAATCTTTGTATTGTGGAAACGCTTGGCGATACGTGCGAATCGTATTCTGTAGCTGCACAATGTTTTTAGTCCTAGCACGGTATTTAACTTCAATAATCGCTAAACTGCTGCC
>JAYWHD010000147.1:0-6026 GCA_043777895.1 Betaproteobacteria bacterium
CCGTTTTGTGTAAGGCATATTCAAACATATTGCCTAAAAACTGCATTGCCATATCTTTAAACGCTAAAGTAGGCCCGTTAGATAAACCTAATAAAGCCAAATGTGTATCGCCTTCATTGCCCAAAATACGTACAGGCGTAATGTCTTTGCTGTCTTCGTCATGGCGGGCGTGTTTGTACACATCGGCAGTATAGGTTTTATGGCATAAGGTTTTTAAATCATCAGCGTTAATATCGGTTGCAAAACGCGATAATACTTCAAATGCTAAGTCGGCATAATTAAGCTTTGCTAATTTATTTAAAGTATTTAAGTCTATGTGTGGATAGGTTTCAGGTAAATATAAACCACCATCTGGAGCTAATCCTTCTAATAAAATATCAGTAAAAGCAGGGTTACTGTTGGGGTGGTTATACCCACGAGTAGATATATATTTCATAATAGTTTAATCAAAAAGGTGTATGTTTTAGTACTTAGTATTAATTTTAATTATTCTTAATAATTTTAATAATTTTAATAATTTTAATAATCTTAATTAGTTTTTTTATAGTGTATTTATACGAGAAAAGCCTTGGTTTTAAAAGTGGTTTACTCTATAAACAATGCTTAGAATCAGGATTTTTAAGATTAAAGGATAAAACAGGATTTAAAAAAATCTTAAACTCTTAAATTTTTGATTATTAAGTCTTTGATTATTAAGTCAAAGATTCTTTACGTAGCATCACGATTTGCCCCCGTATAAACGAAAAATCTCTGATACTTGACAGTGCTTTTAACATATCACCTTCGCACGCTTCGTGGGTTAAAACAATAATATCGGTGTGTTCTTCGTGATTAATACTTAAATTGGGTTGGCTTTCGCGTTGTAATAACGCATCAATTGAAATACGGGTATTAGCCAGCGTAGTTGCGATTTTTGCCAGTACACCAGGTGCATCTAATACTGGAATACGTAAATAATAGCTAGTTACAATAGCATTCATAGCTACAATCGGCAGCGTATCTAAGGCGTGGTCTTGAAACGCTAAAGCAGGTACACGAGAATGTGCGGGAGAGTTCATAGCCCGTGCTACATCAATAATATCAGCAATAACTGCACTGGCAGTGGGTTCACTGCCTGCACCTTTACCGTAATACAACGTTGCACCGACTGCATCACCCTTGACTAACACGGCATTCATTGCGCCTTCAACATTGGCAATTAAACACTGGGCAGGAATTAATGTCGGGTGAACGCGTAACTCTATACCTGCCGTAGTTCTTTTACTAATACCCAATAATTTAATACGGTAACCCAGTTGTTCTGCATAAATAATATCTTGAGCAGTCAGTTGCGTAATACCTTCAATAGCCGCATTGGCTTGCATTACTAAAAATTGTGGCTGCGTACCAAAAGCAATCGCACTTAATAAACTGGCTTTGTGTGCCGCATCAATGCCTTCAATATCAAAAGTAGGGTCGGCTTCCGCATAACCCAATGCTTGGGCTTGTTTAAGTACATCGGTAAAACTAAGCCCTTTATTACGCATTTCACTTAAAATAAAATTGGTTGTACCATTAATAATGCCAGCGACCCATTCAATATGATTCGCACTTAACCCTTCTCGTAGGGCTTTAATAATGGGTATACCACCTGCAACCGCTGCCTCGTAAGCGACCATAACGCCTAAACCGTTATTGGCTGCTTTGGCGGCCGCAAAAATTTCTTCACCATGAATAGCTAACAAGGCTTTATTGGCGGTTACCACGTGTTTACCTGCACGAATCGCTGCTAGTACGAGTTCTTTTGCGACAGTACAACCGCCGATTAATTCAACCACAATATCAATATCAGGATTATCAATAATTGCTTGTGGATTATCGGTAACTATTGTGTGTGTATCAACTACTTCGTGTGCTTTGGCGGTATCACGCCGACTAACCATACTGATAGTAATATCACAGCCTGCACGGCGTACAATTTCAGTCTGATTGCGTTTTAAGACCTTGTATACACCTGTGCCAACAGTGCCTAAACCGATAATTCCAATTTGAATATTTTTCATAAAGTGTAAGGTTAATATAAAGTACAAAAATAAAATACAAAATTAATATAAGGTACAAAGTTAATATAAGGTATAAAGTTAATATAAGGTATAAAGTTAATATTTTAGAGCTTTAAAATTTCAGAGCTTTAAAATAAAGCCCCGTGTTGTTTTCTATAGCTTTCTAAAAACTGTGCTAAACGGGCAATGGCTATGCGTAAATCATCGTCATGCGGTAAAAAAACAATCCGAAAATGGTCGGGCTTAATCCAGTTAAAGCCAGTGCCTTGAACCAGCATAACCCGTGTTTCTCGTAATACTTTCATAAAAAAATCACGGTCATCAACAATCGGATAAATGGCAGGATCTAGGCGTGGAAACATATACAAGGCGGCTTTAGGCTTGACGCAGCTCACACCGGGAATAGCGGTAATGAGTTCATATGCTAAATCACGCTGGCGGCGTAAACGCCCCCCTTCACCAACTAAATCTTTAATAGATTGATAACCGCCCAGTGCTGTTTGAATCGCCCATTGCCCTGGAACGTTGCTGCCTAGTTTAATATTGGCAAGCATATTTAAGCCTTCAATAAAATCACTGGCATTGGCTTTATTACCTGATACTATTAACCAACCCGCACGGTATCCGCACGACCGATAGGCTTTTGATAAAGAATTAAAAGTCAGCGTTAAAACATCGGTAGACAAGCTGGCTATAGCGGTATGTTGTTCATCGTCATATAATACTTTGTCATAGACTTCGTCTGCAAAAATCACCAGCTGGTGTTCACGTGCAATGGCAATTAATGCTGCTAACATAGGCAAGTCATACAAGGCACCCGTTGGGTTATTGGGGTTAATAATCACGATACCGCGTGTGTTGGGTGTTATTTTTGCACGAATATCGGCCAAATCAGGCATCCAGTCATTGGCTTCATCACATAAATAATGAACGGGTTTGCCGCCTGATAAACTGGCTGCTGCCGTCCACAATGGGTAATCGGGGGCAGGGACAAGTAGTTCATCGCCATTGTCAATTAAAGCGTTGGTTGCCATCATAATTAAATCACTAGCACCATTGCCTAAATAAATATCGTCTAAACTAACACCTAGTACGCCTTGTTGTTGTGAATAGTGCATCACGGCTTTACGGGCTGCAAAAATACCTTTACTTTCAGAATATCCCGCAGAAATAGCTAAATTCCTAATCATATCTTGTTGGATTTCCTCGGGGGCTTCAAATCCAAAAGGGGCTAAATTACCAATATTTAATTTGATTATTTTTTGCCCTTCGTCTTCCATTTGTTTGGCAGCTTCAACAATTGGGCCACGGACATCATATAAAACGTGGGCTAATTTAGCAGATTTTTTAACAGGCTTTAGTAAGGGGAATGGATTTGGATTCATAAAATATTTAGGTGTTATTTAAAGTATATTTAAGCAGTAATTAAGCAACAATGAAGCGTTATTTAGGTGTTTTTTAAGTAATAATTAAGTCTTATTTGAGTGATATTTGAGTGATAACTAGTGACTATTGATAGCATATTTTACTATTTTTGAGGTATTTTTTTAAGGTGTAAATATATTCTTGCAGTAAACTTTCTATTTACACTATGTTTTTTATATTTTTATATTTTTATTATGAAATTACACGCACACCCTATTATTGAACGGGCTATTAGCCATATCACACCCAACAGCTTAGGTGTAGCTGGGCTTGCTTACAATACCAGTATACAGATTAGTAAAAATAAGGGGGTTAGTTTATGGCTTATTCGGTCTGTAGAACACATAACTGAAGTGGATATTAGTGACTGGATTAGTCAAAAGCCAGAGTTGATTATTTTAGGTAGTGGTAAAACACACTGTTTTTTATTGGCACAATGGTGCGTAAAGTTGTCCCAATCTGGAATTGGAATTGAGTGTATGAGTACGGCGGCGGCGGCTCGCACCTATAACGTTTTATTAGATGAAGGCCGTAATGTATTAGGGGCTTTTATACTAGATTAATTAATCATATTAATATGATACTGATATGTGTATTTATAATATGTATTTAAAATATGTATTTATATTGAGAGTAGATAGCTATATAAATAACAATAAATATTATAAATAATAATAAACAATAATCAATATAAATAATATAAATAATATAAATAATAATAAATATGAATAATAATAGTATTTATATACTCAATGGGCCTAATTTAAATTTATTGGGTAAAAGAGAGCCACATATTTATGGCACAGACACTTTAGAAGATGTTAAAAAAATATGTGAAGATACTGCACAACAGTATAATTTAGAAGTTGTGTTTTATCAAAGCAACCGTGAATATGAACTGATTGATTGGATTCATGAAGCACGTGAAACAGCACAAGGTATCGTCATTAATCCTGCTGCTTTTACACATACCTCTATTGCCATTTTAGATGCATTAAGTGCATGTGATTTTCCGATTATTGAAGTGCATATATCTAATGTATATAAGCGTGAGGTTTTTCGTCATCATTCTTATATTAGTAGTATTGCGTCAGGTGTTATTGCTGGCTTGGGGACGCAAGGGTATAGTGTAGCCATTCAACGATTAGCTCATTTATTGAGTATATAAATATAAAGACCGATTATGAATCAATTACAACGCGAGAGTATGGAATATGATGTAGTCATTGTAGGCGGTGGTCCTGCTGGCTTATCAGCAGCGATTCATTTAAAACAGTTATCTACTCAATCAGGTAAAGATATTAGTGTGTGTGTATTAGAAAAAGGCAGTGAAGTAGGTGCACATATATTGAGCGGTGCAGTGATGGACACGCGGGCTTTGACTGAATTAATACCTGACTGGAAGGCTATGGGTATGCCTTTAAATCAAAGCGTAGTCCGTGATGAAGTACTGTTATTAACCGCACGAGACAGTTATAAAGTACCTGATTTTTTAGTACCAGATAATTTTCATAATGCAGAGTGTTATGTAGTGAGTTTAGGTGCAGTAACCCAATGGTTAGCTAAACACGCTGAAAGTATAGGCGTAGATTTATTTGCTGGATTTCCTGCAACTGAAGTTTTATATACCGATACCGGTGCAGTCAAAGGTGTGGCTACAGGCAATATGGGTGTAAGCCGTACAGGCGAACCCACGGCACAGTTTGCTTTAGGTATGGAGTTATATGGTAAATATACCGTATTTGCTGAAGGTTCACGGGGGCATTTAGGTAAACAATTAATCCAACGGTTTGACTTAGACGCGGGTAAAGACCCACAAAGTTATGCTTTAGGCATTAAAGAAGTATGGGAAGTGCCCGCTAGTCAAGCACAGCCTGGTTTAGTTGTTCATACTGCTGGCTGGCCTATGAATCAAGAGACCTATGGCGGTGGATTTTTATATCACTTAGAAGACAACAAAGTGGCTTTGGGCTTTGTTGTGGGATTAAATTATACCAATCCGTGGTTATCTCCTTTTGAAGAAATGCAACGTTGGAAAACACACCCCAGTATTCGTAAGCATCTTGAAGGAGGTAAGCGGCTTAGTTACGGGGCAAGAAGTATTACTACAGGGGGTTTGTTAAGTTTACCGAAAACTATTTTCCCTGGAGGGGCTTTAATAGGGTGTGATGCAGGGTATTTGAATGCTGCCCGTATTAAAGGTAGCCATGCTGCTATCAAAACAGGTATGTTAGTGGCACAGGCGGCTTTTGACGCAATTGTTTTAGGCCGTACTCATGATGAATTAACCGCTTATCCCGAGGCTTTTCAAAGCAGTTGGTTGTATACCGAATTACAACAATCACGCAATTGGAAGCAGTGGTTTAACTATGGGTCAGTCGCGGGTGCTTTGATGACAGGTATTGAGTTTTGGTTGTTGCCCCGTTTAGGGATTCAATCGCCGCCTTGGACTAAACACCGCCATAAAGCCGATCATTTGTATACTAAACCAGCAGATCATTGTACTAAAATTACGTATCCTAAACCCGATGGAGTCATTAGTTTTGATAAATTATCCAG
>JAYWHD010000148.1:0-17027 GCA_043777895.1 Betaproteobacteria bacterium
GCAGATTGATTACAGCCTGACGGGCAAAGTGCCAGCTGCTTTGCAACAAGCGATTAAAGACGGCAAAAAGATTTTAATTTTGATTAACCCGCCGTATGCGGAAACTGGTTCTGGAATTGCTAATGGGGATAACAATAAGCAAAAAGTTGAGCAAACTAAAATTAATAAAAACAATATAAATATTGGAATGGCTAGCAAAGAACTATTTACACAATTTTTAGTAAGAATATACAAAGAAATCCCTACTGCTACGGTGGCAATATTTAGTAAGTTGAAATATGTTAATGCCCCCAACTTTGAAAAGTTTAGAGAGTTTTGGAATGCAAAATATTTAGATGGTTTTGTCGTGTATAGCAAAGCCTTTGATGGCTTAAAAGGTGATTTCCCGATTGGTTTTTTAGTGTGGAAAACTAATAATATTAATAATAGTGTTCAAAATTCCCCTCCTTTGGAGGGGTCAGGGGTGGTTAAAAATAAGTATTGTTTTACAGAAATTACCGTTGATGTGCTAGATAAACACGCTAAACCCATTGGTGAAAAACAATTTTACAATTTACCGAAAAGTAGTTATTTGAATGTATGGATAGATAAACCAAAAACAAATAATCAGCTTGCAATTCCGTTAAGTAATGCAGTTACAGTTTCTAAAAATCCAATTATTAAAAAATCTTGTGATGATTTATTAGGCTATTTATACGCTAGTTGTAACGATTTTCAGCATGCAAGTCAGGAGACTTTAATAACATCTTCTATTTTTACTGGTGGCAATGGTGGCGGGCTTTACATCACTGAAGAAAACCTTTGGCAAGCAGCAATTGTATTTACAGTTCGCAGAGTTATTAAGCATACTTGGCTAAACGACCGCGACCAATTTTTGCAACCTACACAGCCTTTAAGTAACGCATTTAAAATGGATTGTTTAATATGGATGTTGTTTAACGGCAGCAACCTCACCGCCAGTGCCGACAAGCTTGAATGGAATGGCAAACAGTGGAGTATCGTAAACCATTTTATTCCGTTTACCGAAACCGAAGTCGGGGCAAATGACCGCTTTGAAAGCGATTTTATGGTGCAGTATTTGCACAATAAACCTCTAAGCAAAGAAGCCAAAGCCGTATTAAACGCAGGCAAAACGGTGTGGCAAGCGTATTTTACGCACACTGATGTTCGTGCTGTGCGTGACGAGTTAAAATTGAATCGCCCTGATGTGGGCTGGTATCAAGTCCGCAAAGCCTTGCAAGCCCGAAATAATAGCGGCGATTATGTGCCGATTAACTTTAAACCGTTTGAAGACGCCTATAAAATACTCACCGAAAAATTACGCCCACAAGTGTTTGAGCTGGGGTTTTTGAAATGATGAAAAATTTTAGTGATTACGTCGTTTATATTGATGAAAGTGGTGATCATAATTTATCATCGATTGATGAAAAATACCCTGTATTTGTTTTAGTATTTTGTGTATTTCATAAAAAGTACTACAGTGAAAAAATCGTACCAGCGATTCAACAGTTTAAATTTAGACATTTTGGACATGACTGTATCATTTTGCATGAAAATGAAATTCAAAATCAAAAAAATGATTTTTCTTTTTTAAGTCAAAAAGATATTTTTAATCATTTTATTGGTGATTTATCAAACGTCCTAGATGAAGGTCAATTTATTCTAATCTCGTGTGTCGTAGATAAAATAAAAGTGAAACAAAATGATAAACATGAAAGAAATATATACCATATTGCTTTAGAACAATGTTTAGACGGACTTTATTTATTACTACAAGAAAAAAATCAAACGAACTTACATACACATGTGGTTGTAGAATCTCGAGGTACAAAGGAAGACTCTAAACTTAAATCAGAATTTTTGAGTTACTGTGAAGGAAATAATCATAAAAAAATACAAGTCCCCTTCAAAATAATTTTTGCAGACAAAAAAACTAATTCTATTGGTTTACAAATTGCTGACCTTGTAGCAAGACCTATAGGACTAAATCATATTAATCCTGCACAAAAAAATCGTGCATTTGAGGTATTAAAAATGAAATTTTACTGCCGTGATGGCAGAGATAGCGCTGGGGAAAATTATAAAGACTGGGGATTAAAAAACTACCCTATAGATTACATTACTTCTGAAAAAACGAAAAGCCCCAATGAATCCACCGAGGCTATAACGCCGCCCGGGAACCCCCAGACCGAAGCTGTTTAAAAAACCGCCGCCCGGGAACCCCCAGACCACTTAGACGTTAATGTAACATAAATAACATAAAATTATGTAGAAAAATGTATAAATTATGTAGAAAAATGTATAAATGTATAAGTATTTACAGATTAATCAAACCAATAGGTTGCACCTATAGAATAGAATCATTAGCTATTTAAAGCAAAATAAATAGTAAAAAAGTTTTTTAAACGGAAAAAAATTATTACTTTACTTTAGCCTCTCATAATGAAAAAGATGAAGATATTTATAAACGTGTGTGATGCTTAAAATTTGATTTTTTATTTTTACAATAGATTATGAGAATCAAGATTTTTAAGATTAAAAAATAGGCAGAATTTTAAAAAATCTATAAATAGACTGTAGTAATAACCATCAATTATTGTGCTGTACTATAATTGATATTCAGCCTAATTCACACAGATTAGGCAGACGGCTTGATGAGTTAATGGTGGGCTCACTGTATTAAAATTGCCTCACCCATGATTTTCAGCCAGTTGAACTGCCGTTTTAGATGTATTACCGTACCCTAGGACGCAGCCAATCAATCTCCTGTGGACTTTGAAAGGAAACTGCTATGTCAGTATCTCACACCAGTAATAACCCTACATTAGAAACACACCATCGCGTACCGATTACCGGTGCAGAAATTTTAGTTAAATGCCTTGCAGAAGAAAGCGTTGAACACGTATTTGGCTATCCAGGCGGTGCAGTTTTATATATTTATGATGCTATTTTTAAGCAGGATAAATTTGAACACATTTTAGTACGCCATGAACAAGCTGCCGTACACGCTGCCGATGCGTATAGCCGCTCAAGCGAAGGAAAAGTCGGCGTTGCTTTAGTGACCAGTGGTCCAGGTGCAACCAATGCGGTCACAGGTTTAGCCACGGCTTATATGGATAGTATTCCAATGGTCGTGATTTCAGGACAAGTGCCTACGCATGCGATTGGTTTAGATGCGTTTCAAGAATGTGATACAGTCGGTATTACGCGGCCTTGTGTTAAACATAATTTTTTAGTTAAACGTGCCGAAGACATTGCCGAAACCATCAAAAAAGCATTTTATATTGCTCGCACAGGTCGCCCTGGCCCCGTATTAGTGGATATTCCTAAAGACATTACAATTGCTAAGGCGGTATTTGATTACAGTATGAGTGTTGAAATGCGTTCGTATAAGCCAGTTGAACGAGGGCATAGCGGACAAATAAAAAAAGCAGCACAACTATTACTGCAAGCTAAACGACCTATGGTGTACACAGGCGGCGGCGTAATATTAGGCAATGCAGCGGCTTTAGTAAACGAGTTGGTTGACCAGCTTAATTATCCGTGTACCAATACTTTAATGGGTTTGGGCGGTTACCGTGCAAGCAGTCCAAATTTTTTAGGTATGTTGGGTATGCACGGCACTTATGAAGCCAATATGGCGATGCAAGAGTGTGATATTTTAATTGCTATCGGGGCGAGATTTGATGACCGAGTGATTGGTAATCCAGCCCATTTTTGTAGTGTTCCACGCAAAATAATTCATATTGATGTAGATCCCAGCTCAATTAGTAAGCGGGTGAAAGTGGATATTCCTATTGTGGGTGATGTCAAAAGTGTACTGATAGATTTATTAGCACACTTAAATGAGTTAAGCCCTAATCCAAACATTGAAGCCTTAGCCGATTGGTGGAAAAAAATCACCGCTTGGCGTAGCCGTCAATGCTTGGTATATCCAACCAGTGACACTGTTATTAAGCCGCAATTTGTAGTAGAGCAGTTGTGGAAAGTAACCCAAGGTGATGCGTTTATTACGTCTGATGTTGGACAACACCAAATGTTTGCGGCACAGTATTATGCTTTTGATAAGCCACGCCGTTGGATTAATTCAGGTGGTTTAGGCACTATGGGCGTGGGTTTGCCTTATGCTATGGGTGTACAACGTGCTAATCCAGACGCTGATGTAGCCGTTATTACGGGCGAGGGTTCAATTCAAATGTGTATTCAAGAGTTATCAACTTGTAAGCAATATGACTTAAGCCCAAAAATTATTTGCTTAAACAATGGTTATTTAGGAATGGTGCGTCAATGGCAAGAGTTAGATTATGGCAACCGCTACAGCCATAGTTATATGGATGCTTTGCCTGATTTTGTAAAATTAGCCGAGGCGTATGGGCATATCGGAATACAAATCAAAAATCCCCATGACGTTGAGTCGGCTTTAAAAGATGCCTTTATTAAATATAAAGGACGCTTGGTGTTTTTAGATTTTATTACTGATAAAGAAACCAATGTATGGCCTATGGTAAAAGCAGGCAAAGGCTTATCTGAAATGATTTTAGGCAGCGAAGATTTATGAAGTCGCTATCAACAAGGCATATTCTAAAAGGATGACCATGAAACACACTATTTCCGTACTATTAGAGAATGAAGCAGGTGCTTTGTCGCGTGTAGTAGGTTTATTTTCGGCACGGGCTTATAACATTGATAGTTTAAATGTAGCCGCGACTGAAGACCCAACGCTGTACAGAATGACTTTGGTTACGCAAGGCAGTGATGATACCATTGAACAAATTACTAAAAACTTGCACCGCTTAATTGAAGTGGTTAAAGTTATGGATTTGACGGAAGGTGAGCATATTGAACGCGAATTAATGTTATTAAAAGTACGTGCTGTAGGTAAAGATCGTGAGGAGTTTAAACGTATGGCTGATATTTTTCATGGTCGCATTATTGATGTCAGTGAAAAGACTTACACCTTAGAATTGACAGGTGAATCGCGAGATTTAGACCAATTTTTAAAAGCAGTGGATACAAAATTAATTTTAGAAACTGTGCGCACAGGTTTAAGTGGTTTAGGACGAGGTGAGCGTATTTTGAAGGTTTAGTATAATTTATTGTTAATGTATATGTATATGCTTTATTTATTTAAAACACATAGCTCTAATTTATTAACAATACTTTATTCATACAGTTGATTCATACAGTTGATTCATACAGTTGATTTATACAGTTTTTTATTTAATTTTTTTGATTTATAAATAAGGATTTTTATGAAAGTTTTTTACGACAAAGATTGTGATTTAAACATTGTTAAAGGTAAAACTGTTGCCATTATCGGTTACGGTTCACAAGGTCATGCCCACGCACAAAACTTACACGAAAGCGGCGTAAAAGTCGTTGTCGGTTTGCGTAAAGGCGGGGCAAGCTGGAACAAAGTCGCTATGGCTGGTTTAACGGTTGCAGAAGTAGATGACGCGGTTAAAGCCGCTGATATTGTGATGATTTTATTGCCCGATGAAAATATCGCTGAAGTATATACTAATAATATTGCCCCCAATATTAAACAAGGAGCAACATTGGCGTTTGCTCATGGTTTTAACGTACACTATAACCAAGTTGTCCCACGTGCTGATTTAGATGTGATTATGGTTGCACCAAAAGCCCCAGGTCACACCGTACGTAATACGTATAAGCAAGGTGGCGGTGTCCCGCACTTAGTTGCGGTTCATGCTGATAAGTCAGGAACTGCCCGTGCAACGGCGATGTCTTATGCCAGTGCTAACGGCGGTGGCAAAGCGGGTATCATTGAAACTAATTTTAAAGAAGAAACTGAAACCGACTTGTTTGGTGAACAAGCAGTTTTGTGTGGCGGTGCAGTTGAACTCATCAAAATGGGTTATGAAACTTTGACTGAAGCAGGTTATGCCCCTGAAATGGCTTATTTTGAATGCTTGCACGAATTAAAACTAATTGTTGATTTAATTTATGAAGGCGGTATTGCCAATATGAATTATTCAATTTCTAATAATGCTGAATACGGCGAATATGTCACTGGCCCAGAAGTCATTAATGAGCAGTCGCGTGCTGCAATGCGTAATGCTTTGAAGCGTATTCAAAATGGTGAATATGCAAAAATGTTTATTTCTGAAGGCCGTTTAAATTACCCGTCAATGACTGCACGCCGTCGCAATACGGCTGACCACAGCATTGAGCAAGTAGGTGCACAATTGCGTGCGATGATGCCTTGGATTGCTAAAAATAAATTGGTTGACCAAACCCGTAATTAATGATACTTATTTAATTTATTTTTATTTTTATTTTTATTTTTTTAAAAAATGAATCTATATATAAAGATATATATCCGCACTTTTAATATCAGAAGGTGCGGATTTTTTAATTGTATTAATTGTATTAATTATAATAATTAATTAGACAGTAATTTATATACTGTATTAATTATTGTACTTATTATATATTTATAATATATATAATTTTTATATTATTTATAATGTTTATATTATTTATATCATTTATAATGTTTATAATATTTACTGAATATACAGTATATTATACCGATATTGCTTTAAATTTCCAACGTTCAAAATAATTTTGAGAATATCCATAAGCCCAATACCATATCATACTGACTAACATACTAGAAGAAAGTATCCATTCTAAGGCAGCAACATTAGACATAATAGGTGATAGCTTGATGGAGATACCACCAATAACCGCTACTGCAGTAATAACTCTTGCTCGTAAACTCATAACAGGAGCGTCCATATCAGCATTTACAATTAACCATAAGTAAATAACAACACACATTAGACTGGCAATAATTGGGTATAAAAAGATACTCTTTAAAAAAATAACCACTAAAAATAATAGTATACTAAATATACTTAATGATTTAACTGCTATCTTTTCTAATACTCTAAATTGATTAAATAAAAGCCAGCTGGGTATGGTTTGACTCCAATCAATTCTCAAAAAACTTGGGAACTGGGTACGTACCATTAAGGCGGTTAAAATCAATACAGTCCATTGAGCAGGGTTGCTTTCTTTTGTAAGACTCATAGCAGCGATTGACCCATTATTGTGTCTAGATACAGACAGCATATAAATACCTAAAAAAACTGCAGCCGCACAAATATAAGGGTGATTGGGTCTAATACGTTGTAATTTACTCAAATACCGTAAGTATATAAAAGTAAGTGTCCCTACTATTACACTGGCTAAGGTATATACTTCCATTAACTCACGTGAAAATACTTGCGGTCTTTGCCAAGGCCAAAAGAACAATAAAATAAGTACTAATACCGCTTCTATATTGCTAAAAAAAGACAAAGTTAATGTATTATTTATATACTGATATACGCGTTGGGCTAAGTTAAGTTTAGGCAATTCATTAACCAAACCATCATTATTAATATTTTTATTACTATTACTATTACTATTACTATCAATATTTTTCGTAAAATTTCTATAATGTAAATTAATATAATACCTACAATGAGCATATATTGACATATATATAAATGAACACAATATTGTAGACCCCATAACAACCGATATATCCTTAACTATACTAAATGTTGTGTTTACCTCTTTAGTTTCAATTGTTACAATACCAGTGTTTCTATATTCATAAAAATAATGATAGTAAATAGTATTTATTAATAAAAATAATAAAGGTATACTGACTAAACCTAGTAGCAGACAAATTAATTGAGTTAAACTGCTTGGCCAATTTTCTATTCGCCATACTTGACGCGGATTCAGTAAGTTAGCCCACTGGGGATACTTTTTATTAATACCCGTAAGCCGAAGTTTTAAGTTTTTTGCTTGACGGCGATGAATAAACCATAGTTTAGCGAATGACAATACATTCATTGGGGATACTAAATAATACTCTAAAGTGTTTTTTTGTTTAGTATTAAGTTGAAAAATCATTTTTTCACGTAAACTATCAGACTTGGCTTCTAGTAGACTGTGTTGAGTCCATGATTGATTGTACCAACCGTATAACTCGTAATCAAATGTTTTTAAGGTTAATTTAAGGCTGTCTAAACTCACCCACGTATCAGCTTCTTCTAAAAAAAGCCTGCCTAATTTTTCAGCAAATACTTGACGACTTAAATAATGGGCTAAAGCAGGTTCTTTGAATACCGTGGTTAAACAAGCGAGTTGTACTGTATTACGTTCTGTTGCTGTTAAATGTTCAGTGGCTAAAAATTGGGTTAAAAATAATTGCCAAGCAGCTTCTAATGCTAATACGTCTTCTTGATGTTGTTTAACAATTAAGTCGCTGGGTATATTAACTAAATCTAAATGTTCGTATTGAGCAATCGTTTTTGTCAATGAGAATAAAGAATCATTGTTTTTTATCTCGCTATTGTGCAGCGTTACTGGATTAAGTGCTGCATTGCTGTGCTCACTGGCTTCAATCAAAGCTTCTTTAACACGTTCATAGGCTAAGCGTATGCGTGTAAATCCCTCGGGGTCAGCTTCTGGGCGATGTGCTTTTGCACCTTTAGCATACGCTTTTTTAAGAGTAATTAAAGTACAGTTGTCTGGCGTTAAATCTAAAATAACTAAGGCATCATCATAGTTCATAGACGAATTTCCTGAATATTGTTTCGAACAATTGGGGCAGTATCAATGGTTTCAATAGTATTTTCTGCCTCTATGTTATTACACCATACATTTAAACGTAAGCGTTCACGGGCAATATCAGCTAAATTTTTTGTGTTTAATAATTGAGTAAATGCCGAATATTCTGATTGAATTTCATCGCAAATATCGCCTATATATTCTTGGTGCAAGCGTTCTAAACGAGCCATTAAACTACGATTTTCTTGTTGGTCGCGTGGACTGACTCTTAAACGGGACAATTGTGCTTTGCATTCGCTTATTTCGTCACGGCTTAAGCTGCTGGCTTGCCCTAATAAACTTAAGCTATATTTTGCACCAGTAGGCAAAACAATAGCATCAACTTCTAATAAGCCTGATACGTCATAAGAAAAACGTACATCAATGGATAAATTATCTTTTTTTCTACGGGGCAAGGGAATAGTCAAACGGCCTAATTGAATATTGTCGCGTACTAAACGAGATTCACCTTGATAAATATTTAAAGTCACTTCAGTTTGATAATCTTCAGTCGGCAAGTAATTTTCGCACATAGACACAGGGACTAAAGTATTTCTAGCAATAATACACGAAAACAAATGGCCATCTGTACCCCGTATATCATTCATATTGACAATATTAATCCCTAAACTATAGGGGCAAACATCAGTCATCATAATTTCGTCTAAGCTGCTATCTTGAGCACATAAGCCTGCTAAAATCGCTGCACCTAACGCAATGGCTTCATCGGGTTGAACTTGGGTATTGAGATATTTGCCTAATAAATGGTGTAAAGCTTCGCGAATAATTGGCATACGGCTGGCCCCACCGACCAAAACGATGTCTTGTAATTGTGCGGGTGTAGTGTGTGCATCACGCATTGCACGTTCAACAGCTTTACGAAAACGTACTAACAATACAGCGGCACACTCAAAAAATAAAGCGTGTGTTACTTCAAATCTATAGCTGATATCATTAAAGGTAGCGTCCCATTTTGCTTCATTGTATTGGCTAAGTATCAGTTTACAGCGCTCGGCTTGATGGTATAAAAATACTGCCATTTGCTTGTCTAAGCTGGCTTGATTCGCCTTGATAAACGCTTTATGCTGATTATTTTGCGTGTAATCTAAGGTG
The DNA here is from genome assembly GCA_043777895.1 of Betaproteobacteria bacterium. Taxonomy (GTDB): domain Bacteria; phylum Pseudomonadota; class Gammaproteobacteria; order Burkholderiales; family Burkholderiaceae_C; genus JBDLSY01. The sequence continues at coordinate 9,748 of JAYWHD010000148.1, forward strand.
GATTGTTTAGTAGACTGTTTATTAAGTGATGCGTATGCCGTATTATTTTGTACCACACTATCAATAGGCTGTTTATGCATTTGTTCTTTTAACAAAACACTTAATACCTGTGTAAAATCTTCGCCACCCAGCTGATTATCGCCCGTAGATGATTTAACTTCAATCATATTCTCAAATAACTCTACTACGCTGACATCTAGTGTGCCACCGCCTAAATCTACAACCATAAACTGATTATCATTGCCTGCCTTGTGTAAACCATAGGACAATGCGGCTGCCGTGGGTTCATTGACTAAACGTACCACATTTAAGCCTGCAATCTGTGCCGCATTACGGGTCGCTTTGCGTTGCGTATCATTAAAATATGCAGGAACGCTAATCACTACATCAGAGATACTACACCCTAAAGCATATTCAGCATCATCACGTAAGCTTTGTAATACCAACGCGGATAAATCTTCCGCAGTAAACGCATGCGTCTCACCTTCTAAAGCATATAATTTAGATGTACCCATGTGACGTTTAAAAATACTGGCAGTACGGTTGGGGTGAGTAATCAAACGTTCCTTAGCTGCCTGTCCCACCAGCAGCTCACCTTCATCAGATACTGACACCACACTGGGCGTTAAAAATCCACCTAAAGCATTGGGCAGTAAAGTTGCTTGACCATTTTTCCATACTGCAATTAAGCTATGAGTAGTACCTAAATCAATACCAATACAAGGACTAGATTGAGTCGCTGTAATAGGCTGTTGTACATCTGATACGGTGTTCATGGCAGTCCTTCGTTTAATTACACTATAAATAACAAATAGCTACTCATATAAATAAGCAATGCAATATATATTAATATAACTTCAATATAAATAAGTACTTCAATATAATTTAGTATAAATACTTAATAAGTATACCCAATAACTATATTCAATAACTATATTCAATAACTATACTAAAAATGTGGCTGCAGCACGGGTTAAACGGTCAATAATGCCAGCCCACTCATCAGTATTAGGCATAGACTCTACTATAATTTCATCATAGCCCATAGTATCTAGATGGCGTAAAGTAGCGTACAGTTGCTGGGCATAGTGTATAGCATCATTAGGCATAGCCTGATAATGAGTCGCCAATGCCGTAGTCGGTGCACGCCCCATTAATACAGTACGAGGGTTTAGAGTATCCACTATATCAACTGTACACAGGCGAATAGGTGTTTTAGGTGCATAATGTGCCATTAAACTACCTGATACACGGGGCTTGCTTGACATACCTGTCCTATCACTTGCAACGGCTAACCCTGTAATACGCGTAATATCAGCCACTGTAATTAAACCATAGCGTAAAATACGCGGCGTTGCTTGAGTACAATCAATAATGGTAGATTCAATACCCACTTCACAAGCCCCACCATCTAAAATTAACAGTTCATTGTCAAGGTGTTTAAATTCATCATATACGTGCTGTGCTGTCGTTGGGCTAACACGACCAAACTGATTAGCACTGGGGGCAGCAATGCCGTATATACTAGATTGATAACATAGGGTCAATAACTGTTGGGCGACCGGATGACTGGGACAACGCAGTGCAACAGTGTCTTGATGCCCAGTAATAAAATCCCCCACGTATTGAGTCCTAGGCAATACAACCGTGCATGCACCTGGCCAAAACGCTTTCATTAACTGATACGCATAATTTGGAATTTGCTTTGCCCATATAGTAATGTCGGCTTGAGGGGCTAAATGTACAATTAATGGGTGATTATTAGGGCGATTTTTAGCACAGTAGATTTTTGCAATAGCATTAGGGCAATTTGCATCTGCCGCTAAGCCATACACGGTTTCTGTAGGCAAGCCAATAATTTTACTGGCTGCAATGGTAGCAGCCGCAAGGTGAATGTTATGTTGCGTAGAGGTGAGAATCATACGCTTATTTTATGATAAAAAACGCGGTGCCAACACACTTAAATGCGTATCTACTAATAAATCATTCAATTGCTTTTTTGCGAATTGCATTGTAGCTTGTGTTAGTTTTGAATCAAGATGCGTCTGTTTTTTAGCAAGAATCAGCTCATTTTTTAGGCTATGTTCCCACCCTACTAACTCGGTTACGGTGACTTGATAACCAGCTGCTTCTAATTGTAAACACCGTAAAACATTGGTTAAATGGCTACCAAATTCGCGTGTGTGTAAAGGCCGCTGCCACAATGAAGTCCACGAATGCGTAGGTTTAACCGTAGACTGCCGCAATAAAGCGGCTACTTCAGCTTGGCAACAAGGCACGAGTACCATATAAGGGACTTGACGTGCTAAACCAAAAGCAATGGCATCGTCAGTAGCCGTATTACAGGCGTGTAAAGCAGTCACGATATGAACGTCTTTAGGCAATATTGCTGTGTGTACGGCGTGGGCGGTATCGCCTAATACAAAGCCCATTCGCTCAAACCCTAATAATTGTGCCAGCAAGGCAGCGGCAGTCACTAAATCAGTACGTGATTCTATACCCCATACACTGCCATTATTCGGGTCATTAAACAAAGCGTCGTACAACAAAAAACCTAAGTAGCTTTTCCCTGCCCCGTGGTCAACCAAATTAGGGGCAATGTTTTGTGTTCGAAGTTCAGCAATTAAAGGTTCAATAAATTGCAGTAAATGATTGACTTGCTTTAGTTTACGGCGTGTGTCTTGGTTCAGTTTACCGTCAATAGTTAATATATGTAGATGCTTTAATAAATCAAGCGATTGTCCTTTACGCAATATATGGTCTAGTGATTGGGTAGGACAAGCAATTTTTTTAGAGCGTTTCATAAAGCATATTTAAGTATAAAATAGATGTATAAAAATAGATGTATAAAAATAGATGTGTTAAATTAAATGTGTTAAATTAAACAAATTTATACAGTAAGTTTTATAGCATCGGTAATAGTCTTTCAATGTACATACCCGCCACATCAAACCCTGTTTGTGCTTTAATTTCTACAAAACAAGTCGGGCTGGTTACATTAATTTCAGTAAGTTTATCACCAATAATATCTAAGCCAATTAAAAAAAGTCCACGTCCTTGCACCGCGTGTGCAACACTGCGTGCAATACGCCAATCGCTGTCGGTTAATGGCCGTGCTTCAGCCCGTCCACCAGCAGCTAGGTTACCCCGAGTTTCGCCTGTTTGAGGAATCCGTGCCAAACAAAAAGGCACAGGTTCACCGCCGATGAGTAAAACACGCTTATCACCTTGAGTAATTTCAGGGAGATATTTTTGTGCCATAATAGTTTGCCGTCCCAGTTGCGTAAGCATTTCAATAATAACACTGGTATTAAAATCATTCAATTTCACACGAAAAATGCCTGTACCACCCATACCATCTAATGGTTTTAAGATGACATCTTTGTGTTCAAAAATAAACGCTTTTAAGTGGGTTGCGTCACTACTAACCAGTGTTGTAGGCGACAAATCGGGAAACTCTAAAATAGCCAATTTTTCAGGGTGGTCACGTAAGGCTTGCCCGCTGTTATATACCCGCGTTCCTTGTTGTTCTGCACGGCTTAATAAGTGCGTAGCATAAAAATACTCTATATCAAACGGGGGGTCTTTACGCATAATCACCGCATCAAATCGAGCTAAAGCACGGGTTTGAACGGTATTAATGGTATACCAAGCAGGCGAAGTATAGTCATCGTTTAAAGTAAGTTGCTTAACCGTTGCCTGTACCAATGGCGTTGCTAGTAAATCTTTTTGTTCGCACGCCCATACCGTGTGTCCTCGTAGTACAGCGGCACGCATAATCGCACAAGTCGTATCTTTATAAGTTTTAAAGCTGTCTAAAGGATCGGCAATAATGAGTATATTCATACAAAATATATATTAATTAATGGGTATAAATTAATGAGTGTAGATAATAAATAATCAAAGCATAATCAACGAATACTACCCATTCTATTAAAGTGAAGCCCTAAATTCATCCAGACAAAAAAGGCATTGCCTACAATATTGTCTTCAGGTACAAACCCCCACCAACGGCTATCATGGCTGTTATCGCGGTTATCACCCATCACAAAATAATGCCCTTTAGGAACGGTACAACGGATACCCTCTGGGATATAAATACAGGCTTCGGTATGTGTAAAAAATTTACCATTGTCAATACGGCTTGGGCGATCAGTATTATTAAAAATAGAATGCTTTAATATCCTTCCATCTTTTCTAGGAAAATTTTCAATAAAATGCTTCACGTAAGACATTTTAGTACCAGACATATCACCTGTTTCATCTAATACATCAGCTTGTGGTTCGCTAAATACGACTTTACCATTAAGCGTTAAAGCTTTATTGTTATATTCTAGAGTATCGCCTGGTAAGCCGACTACACGCTTAATAAAATCAACTGAAGGTTGTGGCGGAAAGCGAAACACAATGACATCGCCTCGGTCGGGGCTACCTGTTTCTATGATTTTTTTGTTAAATACGGGCATTCTAATACCCCAAGAAAATTTATTAACTAAAATCAAATCGCCTGATTGTAAGGTGGGCATCATACTGCCCGATGGAATTCTAAACGGTTCAGCAATGAAGCTACGTAAGACAAACACCACAAGGACAACCCCAAAAAAGCCCGCACTGTAGTCTAACCACCACGGCATACGTAAATATTTTTCACGCAATACTTGTTTTTTTTGCTCTAACTCTTTATGGTCTTTATCTTCATCTTCTTTTTTATTTTCATTTTTATTTTCATTAATCAAATTTTTTTTAATATACGTTTGTTCAAGTAAGGTAAGGGCTATTTCAGTAGCTTGTTTACGCTTTTTTGAAAATATCAATAAGTCTAGCAGCCACATAGTGCCAGTAAATACGGTCAGTGCCATTAAAACGGCTGGCACAGAAAAGCTAATATTGTTGTACAACCACTCTACTATTGATTTCATTTTAAACCTGATTAAATTAATATTTGTAAAAAATAACGATATAAATAACTAAAAAATAACTAATAACTAATAACTAACAACTAATAACTAATAACTAATAACTAAAAAAATAAAAAATAAATAAACGACTGTGTACTAAATTTAATTTAACAATTCAGTATGTTTAACAATTGACTATATTTAGTCAATTAATCTTCAACCCGCAAAATAGCTAAAAAAGCTTCTTGCGGAATTTCTACACTACCTACTTGTTTCATACGCTTTTTACCTGCTTTTTGTTTTTCTAATAGTTTACGTTTACGCGAAATATCACCACCATAACACTTAGCCAATACGTTTTTGCGTAACGCTTTTATGTTTTCACGGGCAATAATCTCCATACCAATCGCTGCTTGAATAGCGACATCATACATTTGACGTGGAATAAGTTCACGCATTTTTTCAGCGACTTGACGACCCCGTAAACGGGCATTGCTGCGATGACAAATTAAACTCAATGCATCAACCCGCTCTGTATTAATTAATATATCTGTTTTAACCACATCAGCGGTACGGTATTCTTTAAATTCGTAGTCCATAGACGCATAGCCTTTTGTTGCCGACTTCATACGGTCAAAAAAATCTAAAACAATTTCACTCATCGGCACTTCGTATTTTAGTACGACTTGTCTGCCGTGATAAGCCATATCTTTTTGTAAACCACGCTTAATGGTGCACAGCGACATCATTGCACCGACATAGTCTTGTGGACAAAAAATAGTGACATTGACAATCGGCTCACGAATTTCTTCAATTTTACTCACTTCTGGCATTTTACTAGGATTTTCTACCGTGAGAACAGTGCCATCTTTTAAAACAACTTCATAAATAACCGATGGGGCAGTGGTAATTAAGTCTTGGTCAAACTCTCGTTCTAAGCGTTCTTGCACAATCTCCATGTGCAGCAAGCCTAAGAAACCACAGCGAAAACCAAAACCTAAGGCTTGTGATACTTCCGGTTCATAATGTAGTGCCGCATCATTTAGCTTTAGTTTTTCTAAAGCATCACGCAGTTGGTCATATTCGCTGGATTCAACGGGGTATAAACCTGCAAAGACTTGTGGCTTGACTTCTTTAAAACCAGGCAAGGCAGCAGCAGCACTTTTGGGCGGCACTAACGTAACTGTATCACCGACTTTAGCGGCCTGTAATTCTTTAATCCCTGCAATAATAAACCCTACTTGCCCAGCTTGAATATGGCTAGTGGTGATTGATTTAGGCGTAAACACCCCCACCGATTCTACGGGATAACTCGCACCTGAAGCCATTAATTGAATTTTATCTTTGGCTTTTAAACGGCCATTAACGACACGTACCAACATCACTACGCCCACATAATTATCAAACCACGAATCAACAATTAAAGCTTGTAATGGGGCTTCGGGGTCGCCTTTAGGCGGGGGTACTTTAGCGACTACGTATTCTAAAATATCATCAATGCCCATACCTGTTTTGGCACTGGCTTTGACTGCACCGCTGGCATCAATCCCGATGACATCTTCAATTTCAGCGGCTGCGGCTTCGGGGTCGGCACTGGGCAAATCCATTTTATTGAGTACAGGCAATACTTCAACGCCTAAATCCATAGCAGTATAGCAATTGGCTACGGTTTGTGCTTCAACACCTTGGCTGGCATCAACTACCAATAAAGCCCCTTCGCAAGCCGACAAACTACGGCTGACTTCATAGCTAAAATCAACGTGACCCGGGGTATCAATTAAATTAAGGTTATACACTTCACCGTTTAATGCTTTGTAGTGCAAGGCAGCGGTTTGGGCTTTAATGGTAATACCACGTTCGCGTTCAATGTCCATATTGTCCAGCACTTGAGCACCCATTTCACGGCTAGACAGTCCGCCACAGCGTTCAATTAGGCGGTCAGCAAGGGTAGATTTGCCGTGGTCAATGTGCGCAATAATAGAAAAATTTCGGATATGGTTCATAACAGTACGGGTAAATGCTTGGGCGATATGCAATTGCAAAGTTAAATAAATAGTATTTTTACATAATTACAAATTATACTTTTTTTAAAGTAAATGATTATTGAAAAAACTTTGGTTTTAAAAGCAGTTTATTGTATAAATAACGGTTGTAATTACGTTTTTTAAATCTTTAAATCCTGAAAATCTTGATTCGGACTTTTAGTTTTAATATTTTTTTACTAATATGTTAAGTTTTTGTTAAATTTTTGTTAAATATTATTTATTTATTTATTTTTATTTTTAATAATCAATGCCTAGTTTTACTGTTACACATTAAACATTTTTTGTATGGATATGACATTTTTTGTCACAAAAAACATAGTTTGTCAATGTTTGTCAA
>JAYWHD010000149.1:0-17024 GCA_043777895.1 Betaproteobacteria bacterium
AAGTAAAAAAATTTATTATATAAACACGGCTTAGAATCAGGATTTTCAAGATTAAAGGATAAACAGGATTTAAAAAATATAAAAATATAAAAATATAAACATCTTAAACATCTTAAACATCTTTAATATCTTTAAATTCTGAAAATCCTGATTCATAGTTTTAGTTTTAAGGTTTAAATAATATTTTTTGTTTTCAAAACCCGTGCATATTCTAGCGGGAATACTTTTATAAACTGCCCTCGCGTTGTTGCCCAATGGTCTAAAATAAACTGCGCTCGTGGACTACCTGTTAAACTAAAATGTTCTGTGATTAAGGCTTTTAGCTGCACCTCATCACTTTTGTTTTGATGGTATTGCGTAGTATCAACTGGCTCATCGGCAAGTAATAGTGTTTCTAAACTCACCATGGTTAAATTACAGCGTTTGGCAAATAAACCATCTTCATCATACACATAGGCAATACCGCCACTCATACCTGCGGCAAAGTTACGCCCTGTTACACCTAAAATAACAACTGTACCGCCTGTCATATATTCACAACCATGGTCGCCTGTACCTTCAACGACTGCTGTTGCACCACTGTTGCGTACCGCAAACCGTTCGCCTGCCACACCATTAAAAAAACTAACACCACGGGTTGCACCATACAATACAGTATTGCCCACAATAATATTGTGTTCAGGCCTGCCTTTAAATTGGGTAGATACACGAACAACTAACCGCCCGCCTGATAAGCCTTTGCCGACATAATCATTGGCTTGTCCAACTAAATCTAAAGTAATACCACGAGACAAAAATGCACCGAATGATTGTCCTGCTGTTCCTTGCAAGTGAATATTAATACTGTTATCAGGTAAACCAATATCGCCGAATTGACGGGCGATTTCACCCGATAACATCGTACCTACACTGCGATTAACATTGCTAATACCGCTAGTAAAACGAACAGTTAATTTTGAATCTTGTGTTGAGTTTAAAATAGTATGTGATTGCTCAATAAATTGGTGGTCTAAGGCTTTTTCTAAAGCATGGTCTTGTGAGGTGGTTTTAAGGCGTTGTGCAGGGTCTAAGTTATGTGAAGTAGGCGTATAAAATATCCGTGAAAAATCTAAACCTTTGGCTTTCCAATGCGTAATCCCTTGACGCATATCTAGCAAATCACTGCGGCCAATTAAATCATTAAATTGACGTATCCCCAGTTGTGCCATAATTTCACGCAACTCTTCGGCAACAAAAAAGAAAAAATTAACAACATGTTCAGGTTTGCCTTGGAACTTTGCACGCAGCACTGGGTCTTGAGTGGCAACACCCACAGGACACGTATTTAAATGGCATTTACGCATCATAATACACCCTTGTACCACTAAAGGGGCGGTTGCAAAACCGACTTCTTCTGCACCTAATAAAGCAGCAATAGCAACATCACGCCCCGTTTTCATTTGCCCATCCGCTTGTACCGTAATGCGGCTACGTAAACCATTTAATACTAACGTTTGTTGTGTTTCTGCTAAGCCTAATTCCCACGGTGTGCCGCAATGTTTTACAGATGATAACGGTGATGCACCTGTACCGCCGTCATGCCCTGCGATGACTAAATGGTCTGCTTTGGCTTTAGCAACACCTGCAGCCACTGTCCCTACGCCGACTTCTGATACTAATTTGACTGAAATATCTGCCCGTGGATTAATGTTTTTTAAATCATGAATGAGTTGTGCTAAGTCTTCAATAGAATAAATATCGTGATGAGGCGGCGGTGAAATCAAACCTACACCAGGAACGCTAAAACGCAATGAACCAATATATTCGGTGACTTTACTGCCTGGTAATTGTCCGCCTTCACCAGGCTTTGCACCTTGTGCCATTTTGATTTGAATTTGGTCAGCACTGTTTAAATACTCTGCATTGACACCAAAGCGTGCAGAAGCCACTTGTTTGATACGGCTACGTAAATTATCACCCGCTTGTAAAATAATATCAGCAGCAACACGGTCTTTACCAATAACGCTGGCAACAGTATCGCCCGCTTGAATATTACTTGAACCCGTACGCATTTCAGTTCTATAACGCAATGGGTCTTCGCCACCTTCACCAGTATTGCTTTTACCGCCTAAGCGATTCATGGCTACAGCTAAAGTCGTGTGTGCCTCGGTAGAGATTGAACCCAATGACATTGCACCTGTGGCAAAGCGTTTAACAATTTCTTGGGCTGGTTCTACAGTGTCTAGTGGTATAGGCGTGCATTGGTCAAACTTAAACTCAAATAAACCGCGTAAAGTCATGTGTCTACGGCTTTGGTCATTAATATGTTTGGCATATTCTTGATAAGTTTGATAGTTATTCGCTTTGGTAGCGTGTTGCAGTTTAGCAATACTATCAGGCGTCCACATGTGGTCTTCGCCACCCACTCGCCAAGCATATTCACCGCCTGTATCTAGGGTATTGCTTAATACGAAAGCGTCATTAAACGCATCATTGTGTACGCGTAAGGCTTCTTCAGCAATATCAAAAATACTTAATCCCCCAATTTGACTGGTAGTGCCTTGAAAATATTTCTTAACCAAACTGTCATGTAAACCGATGGCTTCAAAAATTTGTGCGCCGCAATAAGACCTATACGTTGAGATACCCATTTTAGACATCACTTTGTATAAGCCTTTACCAATCGCTTTTATATAATTATTCAGTGCATTTTCAGTATTATTAATAATATTGTCAGCATTATTATTAGTATTGTTTATAGTTGCTTTGATATTTGTATTATTTGTATTATTTGTATTGTGTGACGATAAGTTAGGCGATTGCGTTAAATCAGAAATAGTATTGAGTGCTAAAAACGGGTGAATCGCTTCTGCACCATACCCTGCCAGCAATGCAAAATGATGTACTTCACGTGCTGACCCTGTTTCTACCACTAATCCAGTGCTGGTACGCAAACCCGCATCAATTAAATGTTGGTGAATGGCTGAAGTCGCCAGTAAAGCAGGGATAGCAACTTGTTGGCTATTGACAGCACGGTCACTAATAATAAGGACATTGTTACCGCGTTTAACTGCATCAACTGCGTGGGCGCATAAACTGGCTAAATGGGCTTCAATACCTGCCTTGCCCCATACAATCGGATAAGTGATGTCTAAAATATGGCTTTTAAATTTACCCGCAGTTAAATGTTCAATATGAACTAACTTTGTCATATCATAAGCGTTTAAAATAGGTTGCAATACTTCTAAACGCAAGGGCGGGTTTACATTATAAATATCCAATAAATTAGGGCGTGGACCAATATAGCTAACTAGGCTCATCACCATAGCTTCCCGAATAGGGTCTATGGGCGGGTTGGTGACTTGGGCAAATAGTTGTTTAAAATAATGATAGAACGGTTTGTTTTTTGAAGACAATACCGCTAAAGGGCTATCATTGCCCATACTACCAATGGCTTCCTCGGCACTATTTAGCATAGGCATTAATAAAAATTTAATGTCTTCTTGTGTGACACCAAATGCTTTTTGTTGTGTAATTAAATCAAGTGTAGTGAGGGTATCCGTATTGATATTGTTGTTTATATTGTTTGTAATACGTGTTTCATTAATGTTTTTGTATGGGTGAGTATTAAAAACAGTCGCGGAAACAGTTGCAGTATTTAATTCAGATAGTTTAATTCGAATCGCTTTAATCCATTGCTTATAGGGCTTATTATTAGACAATTGTGCTTTTATCTCATCGTCTTGAATAATTCTCCCTTGTTCTAAATCAATTAAAAACATTTTGCCAGGCTGTAAACGCCATTTTTGTTTGATGTGATGGTCAGATATGGGCAATACACCGGCTTCAGATGCCAAAATAACCATATCATCATCAGTGATGCAATAACGGGCAGGGCGTAAGCCGTTACGGTCTAACGTTGCACCAATTTTTCTGCCGTCAGTAAATACAATGGCTGATGGCCCATCCCAAGGCTCCATCATTGCGGCGTGGTATTCGTAAAACGCACGGCGTGAGTCGTCCATTAAAGTGTGTTGTTCCCAAGCTTCAGGAATCATCATCATCATGGCATGTTCAATAGAATACCCGCCCATCACTAATAATTCTAAGCAATTATCAAACGTAGCCGTATCGCTTTGACCTGCATAAACGATAGGGTATAACTTGTGTAAATCATCGCCTAATACGGCTGACTGCATAACGCCTTCACGGGCGCGTAGCCAGTTATAATTGCCTTTGACCGTATTAATTTCGCCGTTGTGTGCAATTAAACGATAGGGATGTGCTAACGGCCACTCTGGAAATGTATTGGTAGAAAAGCGTTGATGTACCAAAGCCAATGCTGATGTAACCCGCTCATCACGCAAGTCATGGTAATATTGTCCGACTTGATTGCACAATAATAAACCTTTATAGACAATAGTACGCGCACTCATAGAAGGCACAAAATACTCTCTTCCATGGACTAAACCCAATGCTTGAATCGCGTGGCTTGCCATTTTACGAATGACATACAATTTGCGTTCCAGTGCATCAGTCACCATAATATCAGTACCGCGACCAATAAATATTTGCCGAATAATCGGTTCTTTATTGCGTACAGTTTGTGACATTGGCATTGATGAATCCACAGGAACAGTACGCCAGCCTAATACGTGTTGCCCTTCAGACTGTACGGCACGTTCCAAAGCTTGTTCACAGGCTAATCGGCTGGCATGCTCTTTAGGTAAAAAAACCATACCCACGCCATACTCGCCTACGGGTGGTAATTCAATAGACAATTTAGCCCATTCAGCACGAAAAAAAGCATCGGGAATTTGTAATAAAATGCCTGCACCATCACCCATTAGTGCGTCTGCACCGACTGCACCACGGTGGTCAAGGTTAATTAAAATTTGTAAACCTTGCTGTACAACACTATGTGATTTAATACCTTTTAAATTAGCAATAAAGCCTACACCGCACGCATCGTGTTCATATTTTGAATGGTATAAACCATATTGATTAGCCTGTGTAATCGCCTCATCAACGACTTTATCAGGCTGAATATTGTTTGAGGAGTTAGAGTATGGCGTATCAGACATAATGCAGTTTCTTTGACAAAAAATATAAAAAACAAAAAACAAAAAACAAAAAATATAAAATATAAAATATAAAATATTACTAAAAATAATATCAATTTTAACAGGCTTACTTTGAATCTTTCTTTTGATTTTTCTAATAATTTTTCTGATAAGATTTTAAATAATCAAGTCACTAATTGCTTACCTTACCAAGGAATTGTTGAACAGTATGGTGTGGTTTTACAACCCGAAATAGCTGATATTTATTTTCAGCGTTTGTTATATGAAACGCCTTGGCAACCTGACCAAGCCATTATGTTTGGTAAACACATTACCACCCGCCGTAAAGTGGCTTGGTATGGCGATGTAGGCTTTAACTATAACTATAGCCATATTAATCATCACGCATTGCCTTGGTCGGTATTACTTTTACAGATTAAACACTGGGTTGAGGCAAAATTAGGTGTTTGCTACAATTCAGTTTTATTAAATTTATACCACAATGGCAGTGAAGGTATGGGCTGGCATCATGACGATGAAAAAGGTTTAGGCAAAAATAGCCATATCGCTTCTTTGAGTTTAGGGGCAACTCGCCGTTTTGATTTACGGCATAAAAGTACTAAAAAAACGGTGTCAATTGACTTAGAACATGGTTCATTATTAGCCATGTACGGTGAAACGCAAAGTCATTGGCTTCATCAAATTCCAAAACAATTAAGAGTTAAAGACGCTAGAATCAGTTTAACTTTTAGACGGTTTTTAGGATAATTTTTAATATTTTTTAAAATCGTTTTAAAGTAAATAACAGTCTGAATCAGGATTTTCAAGATTAAAGGATACGCAGGATTTAAAAAATATAAAAATATAAAAATATAAACATCTTGAACATTTTTAAATTAAATTCTGAAAATCCTTATTCAGACTATATGTTTTAAATACACAAAAAAGTACAAAAAACTTAGCGTTTAGGTACGGTTACTGTGGTTGATAATACAGTTTTATTGTCGGACGCATCGGTTACGGTATAGTTGATTTTATACTGTTTAGCCACAGTGGCATCGGCCGCAAAGGTAATGACACTTGGATAAGCCCCAGTAATACTGTTATTTGGCGTATTTAAAGTATAAGCACCCGCATTAAACGGCGAACTACTGGCTGCTCCTGCTGTAACTGATGTAAACACAATTTCAGGCAATGGGTCGTAATTGTCTTTAGCTGTTAGCTTGGCATCAAATGCTAAACCCTTTTCATGACGGCTTTCACTGGGTTTAGCTACTGCACCTTGTATTTGGTGTTTTGTATCTTTTTCAAAAACTATTTTGTCACGTATTGGGTCACGTATTGGTTTGCAAACTTGAATTTTCTTATTTTCTGGTTTATTTAACTCATTAAATTTTGAGAAAATTTCATAAAAATGCTCTTGATACCCTATGGGTTAGCAAGCAGATTGCAAGGTAAGTATTCCACCAAAAAGTCAAGTGATGTACAGTATATTTACATAATAAATAAAATTACTCATAAATCTATTATTTAGTAAAAATGTATTACAAGTATTTTTGCGTAAATATAGGGTTTAAGTAAAAAATTTACATAAATATTTTTAAACTATTTTTAATCGCTGTGAGAGGACTTTAGTAAATAGATTCTATTCAAACCCAGTAGATACTTCAGCCATTGGTAAGCCATTATCTTTGGCAAAACTAGTTAAAAAATCCCAAGCTTTAGGCTCTAAAACTTTAAGGCGTTCATCAATGGCTACACAACGAATATCACCAATTAAAGTAGGCAACACATAAGGCGAATAACTTAAATGTGAGTTTAATGTTGCACCGCCTGGCCTAAATGGCGACATAACACCACACAACCTGTCTGCCCAATCACTAGGACGAAAGGCTTTGCCGTCAGCGGTGATACCTTGAATGAGAAATTGTGCCATAACTTATATTTTAAGGGTTAAAACAACTATTCAGTTACCTATTTTTCTATTTAAACACGCTATTATTCACCACACGCTAAAATGAGGAATATTTTTATATTTTTTGCGTATGTTTATATAATATCTGTATATTATTTATATTTAAATATATTTATTTATATTTTATTGATGTCTTATTAAGTATTACTATTTTATTTGAAATTTATCGTTGCCACCGCTTAACTTTTTTATTATGATTCAACCTTTACTCGCCAGTATTTTTGGTAGCCGCAACCAGCGTTTACTTAAGCAATATAGCAAAACTGTTACGCATATTGCTACTTTTGAAGCCGCACTACAAGCACTGTCTGATGATGCACTTAAAGCTAAAACACCTGCGTTTAAGTCCCAAATCGCGGCTGGAGCAACTTTAGATTCCATACTCCCCGAGTGCTTTGCTGTTGTCCGCGAAGCCAGCCGCCGTGTGATGGGTATGCGTCACTTTGATGCTCAAATGATTGGGGGTATGGTACTGCATTATGGCAAAATTGCCGAAATGCGTACGGGTGAAGGAAAAACATTAACAGCGACTTTGCCTGTTTATTTAAACGCCTTATCAGGCAAGGGCGTTCATGTGGTAACGGTTAATGATTATTTAGCCCAGCGTGATGCCGAATGGATGGCAAAATTATACAACTGGTTAGGTTTAACTGTAGGTATCAATTTATCAACATTAGTAGGAGAAAACAAGCAAGCGGCTTATACGTGTGATATTACTTACGGCACTAATAACGAGTTTGGATTTGATTACTTACGCGATAATTTAGTGATGAATACCCATTCAAGGGTTCAACGGCCACTCAATTTTGCAATTGTCGATGAGGTTGATAGTATTTTAATTGACGAAGCCCGTACACCTTTAATTATTAGTGGGGCTGCTGAAAATCACACGCAGTTGTACCATCAAATAGACGGCATACCGAGTTTATTAACGCGAATGACGCAAGAGCCAAAGCATACCGATGAAATAGCCCCAGTAGGTGATTATTGGATTGATGAAAAACAAAATCAAATTCATTTGTCTGAAGCCGGCCATGAAAAAGCTGAAGGTATTTTAAGTGATTTAGGTTTGCTGCCCAAAGGGGTTAGCTTGTATAGCTCACAAAATATTAATTTGATGCACCATATTATGGTGGCTTTAAAAGCCCATAAAATTTATCACCGTAATCAACATTATGTTGTCAAAGATGGTGAAGTAGTTATTGTTGATGAATTTACAGGGCGGTTAATGACAGGCCGCCGCTGGGGTGATGGGCTACATCAAGCGGTGGAAGCCAAAGAAAGTGTGGCTATTCAAGCTGAAAGTCATACTTTAGCTAGCGTAACTTTTCAAAATTATTTTCGTTTGTACGCTAAATTAGGCGGTATGACAGGGACAGCTGATACAGAGGCGTATGAATTTCAGCAAATTTATAGCCTTGAAACCGTAGTCATTCCGACTAATCGCCCAATGGTACGTAAAGATTTAAATGATTTAATGTACCGTAGCGTAGAAGAAAAGTATGAAGCTATTTGTGCCGATGTTAAAAATTGCTATGAACGTAAGCAACCGGTATTAGTCGGCACTACTAGCGTAGAACAAAGCGAACTTATTTCAAAAATATTACACGATGCAGGGCTACCGCACGAAGTACTTAATGCTAAACAACACGAGCGCGAAGCACAGATTGTCGCTCAAGCAGGTAAACCTAAAGCGATTACCGTTGCTACTAATATGGCAGGGCGGGGTACTGATATTGTACTGGGTGGTAATGTTGAAAAACAAGTTCAATTTTTAGAATTAGATACGCAATTAACGCCTGAACAACGTACAGCTGCTGCCAAACATCTTCGCAATGAATGGGCGGGTATTAATGCAGCAGTCAAAGCGGCAGGTGGTCTAAAAATTGTAGGCAGTGAACGCCATGAAAGCCGTCGAATTGATAATCAATTACGCGGCCGTTCGGGTCGTCAAGGCGACCCAGGCGAATCACGCTTTTATCTAAGTATGGATGATGAGTTATTGCGTATTTTTGGTGGTGAGCGCTTAAAATCTATTATGAATCGCCTAAAATTGCCACAAGGTGAGCCAATTGAAGCGGGTATGGTAACACGCAGTATTGAAGGTTCACAACGAAAAGTAGAAAGCCGTAACTTTGATATGCGTAAGCAATTATTAGAGTACGACGATATTGCCAATGAACAAAGAAAAATTATTTATCAGCAACGCAATGATATTTTAGACAGTGATACCGTTACTATTAATGCAATAGCCACTAATTTACGTCATGGAACTTTAACTGCGTTAATGACTGAATATATACCGCATGATTCATTAGAAGAACAATGGGATTTACAAGGCTTACAAGCTATATTAGAAAAAGAATGGGCAATAGACTGTGATTTAACGGCATTGCTTAGTCAATCAACAACGAGTGCAGATAGCTTAAAAGCGGCGATTATCGCACGTGCTGATGCTTTGTATCAAGCCAAAATTGACTTGGTGACTGCTGATAGCTTTGCAGATTTTGAACGAACGTTAATGTTACAAACGATGGATTCTAAATGGCGTGACCACTTAATGGCTTTAGACCATTTACGTCAGGGAATTCATTTGCGGGGTTATGCACAGAAAAATCCAAAACAAGAGTATCAACGCGAGGCTTTTGAAATGTTTGGTGCATTGTTAGACCATGTGCGTAGCGAAATTACCCGTATCATTATGACGATTCAAATTCGTGACGCACAAGAAGTTGCACAAGCAGAAGCCGCATTAGAGGCCGCCGCAGTATTAGGCGATTTAACCTTACAACACGGTGAAAGTAATACTGCTGATACTAATATTAGTCCATCAATCACTGATAAGTCTAGTCAAAAAATATCAAAAACTCCAAATAGTCCAGGACGCAACGATCCGTGTCCGTGCGGTAGTGGTAAAAAGTTTAAATCTTGCCATGGTAAGCTGAGTTAATCCATATATTTTGAAACATAAGCCCACTCAACCCGCCCCCAGCCCTTGTATTCAATTGTGTAAAATTGATGTTGCGAGTGGTTGGTGTATGGGTTGTTACCGTACTTTAGAAGAGATAAGTCAATGGCGTACTAAAACTACTGGTGAACAATATGCCGTATTAGCAGTTTTAAATGACCGTGCTAATAGGGTCTTTCCGACAGATATTGCAATATCTTAATGTTTTTACTATGACTATTTCAAAGCCATCTCCAAAGCTGTCTTTTAAACTACTGTATCCATTTAGCTATGTCATTGCAACTTTAACAGCCTATTTACCATTAAAAATTTTGCGTGGAATGGGTTGGTTATTGGGTACATTTGCGTATTATTTTAATAAAAAACGCCGTCATATTACTGCCTGTAATATTAGAATTGCCTTTCCAAAATTAACAAAAAAAGCCAATGCTGCTTTAATTAAAAAACACTTGCAATATATGGGTATGTCATTGTTAGACCGAGTTTGGCTGTGGTTTGCACCATTATCTACAGTCAATCAACGCCTTATATTAACTGGGTTTGAACATTTACCCAGTACGACACATACAATAACGGCGGATACAGTTAAATCTCAAGGAGTTATTTTATTAGTCCCGCACTTCATTGGTTTAGAAGCAGCAGGCCCTGCTTGGATATCTGAATGTCAAAAACGGGGTTTACCCGTGCCTGAATTTATTACTATTTTTCAAGCACAAAAAACAAGTTGGCAAGATGCCCTGTACCGCTATGGGCGTGGGCGGTTTTCTGATATATTGCAATTTACCCGTCAAGACGGTATTCGTCCTGTCATTAAAGGTATGCGTCAAGGGCGGCATTTTTATTGTTTACCTGACAATGATCACGGTGAAAAAGATGCCGTATTCGTGCCTTTTTTTGGTGTATTGGCTGCAACCTTAACTGTATTACCTAAACTTAGTCACTTAATACAAACACCTATCGTGCCATTAATTGCACGTATGACACCACAAGGTTACTGTATTGAAGTACAGCCGCAATGGTCTGTAATGAGCAGTAGCCCCAATGATTTAACCGCTGAATTAAGCCGTGTTAATACTGCAATAGAGCATTGGGTTCGGTCTATGCCTGAACAATATTTATTTAGTCACCGCCGATATAAAACCCGTCCAAACGGACATAGTAGTATGTATTAAAAATATAGTATAAGATATAGCATAGATATAGCATAAAATATAGTTATAAAATAATTTATAAGCATAATATAAATATAGTTATCAAGTAGTAGTTACAATAAAAAATCTTTAAAGATTTTGATAATTTATCAGGAGAAATTCATGAAATTAGCCAGTAGTATTGCAGTTGCATTGTCCTTAATATTAACATCAGGTGTAGTATTAGCTGATAAATTTACTTTAAAAAGTATGGATATATCACACGGTGAGTTCATGAAAAAATCGCAAGAGTTCCAAGGCTTTGGTTGTGAAGGTGGTAACTTATCGCCTCAATTATCTTGGAGTGATGCCCCAGAAGGTACAGAGTCTTTTGCTATTACGGCTTATGACCCTGATGCTCCAACTGGAAGTGGCTGGTGGCACTGGCAATTAGTGAATATTCCTAAAAACGTAACTACCTTAAATACGGGCGTAGGTACTCCTAATCATACTGAACTCCCTAAAGGCAGTATTCAAATGATGAATGACTATGGCGTAACTGCTTTTGGCGGGGCATGTCCGCCTGAAGGGCATGGGGCACATCGGTATCGGTTTACGGTCTATGCTTTGTCTAAAAATTTAGATTTGCCCAAAGACGCTTCTGGTGCATTAACAGGGTATATGATTAATTCACACGCATTAGGTTCAAGTACAATTGAAGCGCTGTATAAACGTTAATAAATTAATAAATTAATAAATTAATAAATTTGTTAAACATTAATAAGTCAGTGGTATCATTGTGGCAGCTTACTGGGCAAGGCAAATATGAATGATTTAAATTCCCGCATAGATTTACTTGAGCAGCGTATGGCTGCAATTGAAAAACAATTGCATATCGGCGTTAGGTCGCACACTATTGAATCAAAACCTACGCCTGTTAGGCAACAAGCAGTCTATGTCGCACCTGATATCCCTTCAATCAACGCAACTCAATTGATGGCTTGGTGTGCTGGTGTTACCTTTATTTTTGCCAGTTTGTACTTTTTAAAGCTAATATATGATACAGGCTGGTTAACACCAGTTCGTCAAGTAGGTTTAGCGTATTTAACTTCTATCTCACTGGTTGCTTTTGGATTTTTATTTCAAAAGAAAGTTGATACATATTCAGCGTACTTGCCTGCCGTTGGTTTAGTAGTTTTATACTTGACAACGTTTGTTGCCCATCTGGTTTACGGCTTATTTTCACCGTTAATTGCATTAACTATGGTGTGTATTATCACATTGCTTGGAATGTGGTTGGAGCGCTATTATCAAAGGACGGTATATTTAGTTTTCTCTGCTGTCGGTGTGTATATTTTTCCTTTGCTAGTTCAGGCGGAACAAAGAAACTTGATTGACTTGGTAATATATTATTCTGCTTGGAGTTTACTGTTTTCTTTTTGTGCGGTACAAGAAAATAGACGCTTAACCTATGTATTGCCGATGTACTTGGCCATTTTAGGGTTTGATATCGTATTTAGAATAACTGGTAGTAACGAGTGGGTCATAGCAGTGGTATATCAGTTTATTCAGTTTTTAATTTTTGCATTGACTACCGTTATTTTTAGCGTAAAAAATAAGAATATTTTAAAGCAAGACGAAGTATTTCCGCATGGCATTGCTTTATTTTTATTTTATGTGCTTGAGTATGCGCGTTTGCAAGAGCATTTACCGCATTTAGTTGATTACTTTGCTTTATTTAGTGCTGCTTTAGTGTATGGTTTTTATGTCATTGCCAAGCATTATTATCATAACTCTAATCACTTCAAATCAAGTGCAGTGTTGGTAAGTGGCTATTGTTCTTGGGTTGTCTTACAAGCTGGTTTTTTTGGAATAGTCAGTTATAGCTGGTTACCGTGGGCGGCATTGATAACCCCTTTGATTTACTTTAAGTGTAAGCAATTAAAAATAAAAGATTCAAATACTTTTTTACCGATTTATTTAGCGTGTGCTATTGTATTTATATCGGGATATTGTATGTTGTTGGGCATAAATTTATTTCAGTTTTCTGTTTCTACCCCACAACCGACAATGGCGTTGTGTGTTTATATTATTTTATTGTATGGTATTTACTGGAATTTTCAAGCAACAAACCTTGTATCACCCATATTATTATATGCAGGGCATTTGGCGTTTATGGGTATTTTAGCGTCTTGGGTCAACCACAACATATATTTATCCGCTTTATGGGTATTGTATGGGGTGGGCTTATTGCTAGTAGCTATTAAATTTACAGACAAAGTGATTGGAAAATCCGCTTTGTTGCTATTTACTGTAGTTGCGTTTAAAGTTTTGTTTTTTGATTTATCTGGCAGCAATTCTATGTCTCGGGTACTTGTTTTAGTTGTCGTAAGTATTGCTTTATATGTGGGTGGTTGGTTGTATCAAACGTTGTTTAAGAAGTAAGGTAGTGGTCTATCAATTAACGATTAGATTATTTTAAGACCATATAAGAATATATTCCTTAGAATTAAAAGTCTGAATCAAGGTTTTTAAAGCCTTGATTCTAATTATCATTTATATAATAACAAGGTACATAGTCTTTATGTGCTGTAGTTGCTTATTAAAAGGAAAATATTTTGACCAACCAACCAACCAACCCAATGTTGCGAAAACATTTTCGGAAAAACAAAGCGAGACTATTTTTGCTAAGTTAGAATCAACAGGTATCCCTATTGATGAGTCATTAAGAAAATCTATTCAAGATAAAATCAGTGAAATTAGCAATTACACCCCTAAAGTGGGCGTGTTCGGTAAAACAGGCGTTGGCAAATCTAGCTTATGTAACGCTTTATTTGGGGCGGATTTATGTGCCATCAGTGATGTAGCTGCCTGCACCCGTAATCCTCAAGAGGTTTTATTGAATATGGGCAGCTCAGGCGGTGGCGGGATTACTTTATTAGATGTGCCGGGCGTGGGTGAAAGCCGTGACCGTGATAATGAATACGATGAGTTGTATAAAAAACTATTGCCCGAATTAGATTTGATTTTATGGGTATTTAAAGGCGATGACCGTGCCAATGCGTCTGATGAGGATTTTTATAGCCGTTTAGTCCGTCCTTATATCAATGAAGGCAAAGCATTTTTAGCTGTCGTCAATCAAGTTGATAAAATTGAACCGTTTAGAGAATGGAATGAAGAGTTATGCGTTCCAGGTGTTAAGCAAAATCAAAATATAAAAGCCAAATGTAGTTACATTGCTAGTTTTTTAAAATTACCTGTTAGACAGGTGATTCCAGTGTCTGCGGGTGAAAATTATAACCTAGTAGAGTTGGTTGATGCCATTGTGCATGAATTACCCAATGAACAAAAAGCGATTGTGTTGTATGGCATTCAAACGGCAGAAGATATTCGCAAACAAGCGGCACAAGAAGCTGCTGATTTAGCCCGTAAAGAAGCTGATGAGTTAAGTATCCAAACAAAAAAAGCACATGAAGCAGCTTTAAATGCCAAAGAGGAAGAGCGTAAAGAGATGCAACGCAAAGCGGAAGAAGCTGAAAAACGGCAGAAAGAAGCTGAAGCCAAAGCTGAACTTGAAAGAAAAAGAGCCGATGATGAATCGAGAAGAACCATTATTTCTGAACGTTCGGAAAAAGAGGCTGAAGGTGGTTTTTGGAGTGGTTTATGGGGAGGTGTTAAGAGTGTTGTGTCTAACGTCTTTGGTAGTTGGTGGCCTTTTTAATAAATTAATTTAAGAAATATACTTGCCCATAACATGGGCAGGTTTTAATTTGGCTTTAACAATAATTTAAAAGTATGACACAAATCACCAAATACATTCACCATCAAGGTGATATCAATGACATTGTCCAGCGTTACAGTGCATTTGAAGCATTTAACAATTCTACCATTCAGCAACTAGACAAATTTAAATGGATACACCAAGCGACTGGCAAAGAACATTATCACGTGTTAATTTCGTTTTTTGGTAAGTCGGGTTATGGTAAATCATCAACGGTCAATGCTTTTTTAGGGCAAGACATTTTAAAAACCAGCGATGTTGAAGCCTGTACACGGCGATGTGATTGTTTAAATTTTCAAATATTGTCTGATTATTACTTATCGTTTGCAGACTATCCCGGAATTGGTGAAAGCGAATACCGAGACAAAGAATATTTAAAAATGTATCAAGATTTTTTAGTTTATTCTAATATCGTTGTGTACGTGCTGCGGGCTGATATGCGTGATTATTCAATTGATGAATTGGCATACAGCACCATTTTTGCTAAAGACAGCGATAAACAAAAAGTTATCTTTGCTGTTAATTGTTGCGATAAAGTAGAGCCGATTCATCGTGCGTGGCGTGAAAGCTATCCATCACCTGAACAAATGATTAATATTGATCAAAAAATAGCCACATTAAATACTATTTTTAAGCCAAAAAATAAAATTATTCCTTATTCTGCCAATACCAGTTGGGGTTTAGCAAACCTTGCTAAAGAAATTGTAAATGTTGCTAAAAAAACTGAATATATTCAGTTTTGGTGATTTAAACGCATTTAAGCTTAATATTCTAAACACATAATACAAGGACACTTTATGTTGATCGCTAACCCTATTTATGACAGCGCGTTTAAGTTTATGATGCAAGATCAAACAGTTGCCGAACACTTTTTAAGCGTTATTTTAAGCCGCACTGTAAGCTTAGAACACTTTGAAGAGACTGAATTTACAGTAACCAATACCGTAAATATTACAGGGTTTTCAACGCAAAGAATGGATTTTAAAGCGGTCATTACTGAAGCAAATAATAGAAAACGCAAGGTTCTGATTGAGTTACAAAAAACCCACACAGATACTGATATTGCATGGTTTAGGCGGTATTTAGCCAATGCGTATCATGACAATGACACGCTTAAAAAGAACGCTGACCATCAAGATATTATCGCTATTTATATTTTAGGTTTTAAATTGAACACGCCTGTTGCAGTTGTTAAAACGTCTACCCAATTGATTGACGCAACGACAGGCAATATTTTAGATGCCAATACTGATGATGAAACGTTTATCCGAAAATTACATCACGAAAGCATTTTTATAGACACGACTCAATTAAATGAAAAAACTAATACACGGATTGATAAATTATTAACTATTTTTAATCAACGGTATCGGAATGAAGCTAATTATGTGTTGGATATTTCCGAAAGCCAATTTGAGCAAAACGATGTATTGGTTGCCAAGCGTTTAGCCTTTGCATTACTGGATCGCAAAACCAAAACTGAATTAACGGTACAAGAAGAATATATGACTGCGTTAATGAGTAACATTGCCAAAGAAAAAGTACAGGCAGCCCAAGAAGCGAAGCAAGAAGGACGACAAGAAGGTGCAGACCTTGCTAAATTAACCATCGCTAAAACAATGTTAAGTGCAGGATTAAGTACTGAAC
Source organism: Betaproteobacteria bacterium (assembly GCA_043777895.1). Lineage (GTDB taxonomy): Bacteria > Pseudomonadota > Gammaproteobacteria > Burkholderiales > Burkholderiaceae_C > JBDLSY01. The sequence continues at coordinate 16,544 of JAYWHD010000149.1, forward strand.
AGATTATACAATTTACAGGCTTAAGCCAAGAACAGATAAATGCTTTATAAAACGAGTGTTATTTATTATTAATACTGACATTAATTTTTACTTTTTAATCGTTAATTGTTATTTAATTGTTATTTATTTTTAATGAAGGAATTAAAACCATGACAAACATCACCGTAGATTTAACCAATCCAGAAGAAAAAGCACGGTTTGAACGGGAAGAACGCTTAAAAGCACTGAAACAACAAGCAGAAACCGCACGCTTGCAAGCGGAGGTCGCTGCCAAAGAATTGGAGGAATTAGAAGCCACAGGCGAACAACGCTTTGAAGTTGAACAAGCGTTTAAAGCATTAAAAATTGCTGATGAAAACAATAACTCTGTAAAAAAAGACGCAGCTTATAAAGCACTTTATTTAAAACTTCAAAATTTATATTCTGCAGAAGAAGAGTTAAAAGCTAAAAAAGAACAAGAAGCCAATATGGAGGCAGAATT
>JAYWHD010000150.1:0-17000 GCA_043777895.1 Betaproteobacteria bacterium
GCTCCTGTGTGGTACTTCACACCGTTTTACAGTATGTTGCGTGCAACAACAGGTACATTTGTACAATTATTACTGTCTTGTATGGCAGCAGCAGCAGCAGGCTCTTTAGTCTTAGGCCGCTTAAATAGTAAAGTCCAAGAGGCAACGGTTGCATTGTTAGTGTTTACCCTTTTAGTAGCTGCGATTATGTTTTATGGTGTGACTAATTGGCTTGCTATTGCTGTCATTGTCGTAACAGTTGTAGCAACAGGATTGATTAAAACGCCTGTTGCACATACTCTAGCTTTATTGGCAGTTGCGGCCGCAGCTACTTTATTGAATGTCTTTGATGCAAAGTTTTGGGGGGTTGTCGTGATGGGCGGAGCAGTTATCATTTTATTTGGATTGCCTTGGCTTGACCGTAGCCCTGTAAGAAGTATTCGCTACCGTCCTGCTTTTCACATATACATGTATAGCCTATTTGTATTAGGGTTTTTCGTGTTAGGTTACTATGGCGTTCAGCCACCTAGTGCTGTCGGTAATATTTTGTCTATGGCATTTACCTTTTACTACTTTGGTTTCTTTTTATTGATGCCTTTTTGGTCACAACTAGGGACTTTTAAAACAGTACCTGACCGTGTTACTTTTGAACCGCATTAAATGCTACTCTACTATTAATAAGTACTTTTAAATAAGTACTTATTAAGCACAATACTATTAATTTACTGTAAATTAATAGACAAGCTTAGTTATAAGTTGATAGATTAAATAGTAGCTATTTTATTTTTATAGATTAGTCCTGATTACTTAGTTTTATATTTTGCATTATATTGTTATGAATCAATTAAAATCACTTTTTATTACTATTGCTCTAATTATTTCGAGTGCTGCTTTTTCTGCAGGTGGTAACACTCCTCCGCTTGATCGAGCACCAGACTTATCTAATGATAAAGCTGCCTTACAGCATGGTGCAAAGCTATTCGTTAATCACTGCCTGAACTGTCATAGTGCCAGTGGTATGCGTTATAACCGTTTAAAGGATATTGGTTTAACTGATGAACAAATTAAGAATAATTTACTGTTTAGTGCTGATAAAGTAGGCGAAACTATGAGCGTGGCTATGTTGCCCAAAGATGCTAAAGACTGGTTTGGGGCTATGCCACCCGATTTAAGTGTTATTGCTCGTGCCAAGTCTAGCAGCCAAGGTACAGGTGCTGACTACATCTATACTTATTTACGCAGCTATTACCGTGATGCCAGTCGCCCTACAGGCTGGAATAATGTAGCCTACCCTAATTCAGCAATGCCCCATGTTTTATGGGAATCACAGCCCGTACGCGGTCTAGAAAAAATAGAAATTGTTCACGATGCTAAACAGCCCACTAGTTTTGAAAAAATAGTTACCACTTATGATACCTTAGGAGCGGCGACTGTCAATAAGACAAAGCTCTCTACCCATACAGACCACGCAGGTGTTACATATAAATATATTACTGATGATAAAAATATCAAAGCGGATCAAAAATTTAATGAAGACGTTGCCCATATTACGGCATTTATGCAATATATGGCCGATCCAAGTGCCAGTACCCGTAAATCAATGGGAGTTTGGGTATTATTATTTTTAGGTATATTTATTTTATTAGCCTACTTATTAAATAAAGAGTACTGGAAAGATATTAAATAAATATTTATTAATCATATTTAATGATTAAGCTTAAAAAATTTAAAAAGGATAGACTATGATTGTTTTGTATTCTTCAGCGACAGATCCATTTTCTCACCGTAGCCGCTTTGTATTGTTTGAAAAAGGTATGGATTTTGAAATAAGAGATGTGGATATGTACAATAAACCTGATGAAATTGATCAGATGAATCATTATGGTGAAGTCCCTATTTTAGTTGAACGCGATTTAACTTTGTACGAATCCAATATTATCAATGAGTATATTGATGAGCGTTTTCCTCACCCACAATTGATGCCTGTTGATCCAATTAGCCGTTCAAAAGTGCGTTTAGGCTTACTAAATTTTGACCGTGAATTGTATTTTTATGTAAAAATTCTAGAATCGCGCACTGATGTTGATGAAAAGACTAAAGAACATGCTCGTCTACATATTCGTGACCAACTGACTGTACTTGCACCTATGTTTTTGAAAAATAAGTATTTTATGGGTGAAGAATTTTCTATGTTAGACATTGCAATTGCACCATTGTTATGGCGTTTAACACACTATAAAATTGAATTACCTAAAATGGCTGCACCCTTAGCAAAGTACGCAGAACGCCTGTTTGCTCGCCCAGGATTTATTGAATGTTTAACACCTTCAGAGAAAGTAATGCGTCGCTAATTAAATACTAAAATAAGTACTAAAAATATTAATTTAAATACAATCCTCAACACTTTAATTATGTATTATGGACGCAAGCTTTAAACCTTATTTAATACGAGCTATGTATGAATGGTGTACAGACTATGGGCATGAACCTTACCTAGCGATTGCTGTGGACAATAGCTGTACTGTGCCTATAGCACATGTTCAACAAGGACAAATTGTATTAGATCTTAGCCCAGAATCTATTAAAGATTTAGACTTAGGCTTAGAATCAATTAGTTTTAAAGCCCGTTTTTCTGGTGTTGTTCATCATATTTATGCACCTTTACACCGTGTCATAGGTATGTTCCCTACACATAATCAACAGCTAGGCGTTTTTTTTGAACCGACCAATACACCTGTAAAAGCTAATAATAGCAATGGTATAGAAAATTCTACAAAAAATGCTGCTTTATCTACAAAAAGTAGAATTATTCGTGTAAAATAGTGAAGTTGATACTTTATATCAAAGCCGATTTAGCTCAGTTGGTAGAGCAACCGCCTTGTAAGCGGTAGGTCATCAGTTCGAATCCGATAATCGGCACCAATTAAAACCCTACTTAATCAAGCCATTAAGTAGGGTTTTGGCTTTTTAGCCCTAGCTTAGGTAATTATCTCACCCCGCAAGCTATTGGGTTGTACATCAATAATGCGCACCTGTAGCATTTGCCCAATTAATTGCTTATGACCAGAAAAATTAACGATACGCATATTTTCAGTTCTGCCCATTAGTTCGTGTTCATTTTTTTTGCTTAGCCCTTCAGCTAAAACAGTTTGTATGCTGCCTAGCATTGCTAAGCTAATTGCTTTAGCATTTAAAATGATTTGTGCTTGTAGACGCTGTAGGCGTGCTAATTTTATAGCGTCTGTTGTGTCATCATTTAGGTCGGCTGCAGGTGTGCCAGGGCGGCGGCTATATACAAAACTAAAAGAAGTATCAAAATTTAAATCTATAATTAACTTCATCGTTTGTTCAAAGTCAGCTTCAGTTTCACCAGGAAAGCCCACAATAAAATCACTTGATAAACAAATATCGGGTCGTACTGCCCGTACACGCTTAATAATATTCTTATATTCTAAGGCGGTATAGCCCCGCTTCATTGCATTTAATACGTGATCGCTACCTGCTTGAACAGGTAAATGTAAATAATTAGCTAATTTAGGTAAACGTCCCATCGTGTCAATTAACTTTTGCGTCATTTCTTTTGGGTGACTGGTTAAAAAGCGAATACGTTCAATACCAGGTATTTCGTGGACGTATTCTAATAAGGTTGCAAAGTCAATAATGTCACCAGTAGTATCATTGATATTCAGTTTACCGCGATAAGCATTGACGTTTTGCCCCAATAAACTAACTTCTTTGACACCTTGGTCGGCAAGGTCAGCTATTTCAGTCAAAATATCTTCTAAAGGGCGATTAACTTCTTCGCCCCGAGTATAAGGCACAACACAAAAGCTACAGTACTTACTGCAACCTTCCATAATACTCACATACGCAGTGGGTCCTTCTTTACGGGGGGGCGGTAAATAATCAAACTTTTCAATTTCCGGAAAGCTAATGTCTACTTGTGATTGATGAGTACTGTTACGTGCATCTATCATTTGTGGTAGACGGTGTAACGTTTGTGGCCCAAAGACTAAATCCACATAAGGCGCACGCTGAACGATAGCTGCACCTTCTTGGCTTGCAACACACCCGCCCACACCAATAATTAAATCAGGGTTTTTTTGTTTTAATTTTAATGCACGTCCTAAGTCTGAAAAAACTTTTTCTTGTGCTTTTTCACGAACGCTACAGGTATTAAACAAAATAACATCAGCTTCATCTTGATGCTCGGTACGTATCATTCCTTTAGTTGCGTGCAGTACGTCAAGCATTTTATCTGAATCATAGACATTCATTTGGCAACCAAATGTTTTAATATATACTTTTTTAACCGTTTGTACGTTTGTTTTATTTTGTATGTTGTTTATATCTTGCATATTATCAGCTACTGAATGAGCTGCTGATGTAAGCCGTGCTGTGTTGATTGTATCAGTTGTATCAGTTGTGTTTGTCATAATATAAGGTGCTGCTATTAATTGAGTATTTATTCTGTTTTATTAAATTTTAAGTGACTTAAATAAATGGTCAGCTACGTGCGGATTGCTTAAGCGTTCACGCCCAAAGGTACTATTATCACCGTGCCCGCAATAAAATTCAATGTCATCGCCCAGTGGAAATAGTTTATGGCGAATACTATGAATTAAATCAGCATGAACGCCCCGAGGAAAGTCAGTGCGGCCAATGCTGCCAGCAAAAATGACATCACCCACCCACGCAATTCGTTGCTCTTTAGCAAAAAATACTACGTGGCCAGGGGTGTGTCCAGGGCAGTGAATCACTTCTAATACAGTATTGCCTATTTGTACAGTGTCACCACTATTTAACCACCGATTCGGTGAAAAAGTACCCCAATGTGGCATATCGTAATGCTCACTATGGCTGGGTAATTGCTGTATCCAAAAATCATCAGCAATATGAGGCCCTTCAATAGGTACATTATAGGCATCGGCAATCACGCGTGCCGCTGCACAATGGTCTAAATGGCCGTGTGTTAATAGTATTTTAGTCAGTGTTGCACCTGATGCAGTAAGGTGTTGTTTTATATATTCTATATCGCCTCCTGGGTCTGTTAAGGCAGCTTGTTTCGTTTGATCACACACAACCAGCGTACAATTTTGTTTAAAGGCAGTAACAGGTAAAACGGTAATATTTAGCATAAATTTAAGGCAGTAGGGCGGTTAATTGAATTTTAATAGAGCAACGTTAAAATAATAGTACGGCAGTTTACAATTAAAATATTAGTCTTACTAACTAATAAACTAATAAATTAATAAATAGACTTTCCCCAAAATTCTGAAAGCGTTTTATTATATAAATAACACTTAGAATCAGGATTTTTAAGATTAAAGGATAAACAGAATTTAAAAAATCTTTAAAATCTTTAAATTCTGTAAATCTTTAAATTTTGTAAATCTTGCTTCAAACTGCGAGTTTTAAAGCTTGGAGAAAAGTCTTTTAATAAGTTTTAAAGAGTCTTTTTAAAGAATCTTAATATAAATAAAAAAATAAATTTTTTAAAAGCTATTTATAGCATTAATAATTACACACTACGTAAACAATATTTACTCATACCTCTATTTATACTTCATTTATACTTCTTATACCTACTCATATTTACTAATCTTTATTATGACATCATTAACATTAAAGCCATTGCCTAATTCTATTTTTAAAGCCTATGATATTCGCGGTATTGTTGATGATACATTGACAGAAATAGCGTGTTATGCCGTAGGGCGTGCATTGGCTGTACGTTGTACTGAATTGCAGATTACACGCTGTGTAGTAGGCCGCGATGGCCGCTTATCGGGCATTCGGCTTGCCGCTGCACTGGCAAAAGGCTTAATGGCTGGCGGAATTAATGTGATTGATATTGGTTTATGCACTACCCCAGTTGTGTATTGGGCAACACACCACTTAGATACAGGGACGGGTGTGATGGTTACAGGCAGTCATAATCCGCCACAATACAATGGCTTAAAAATGATGCTAAATGGTGATGCCTTGTACGGTGATGATATTCAAAGCTTGTATCAAATTGCCCAAACATTTATGGTGCAAGAATGGTTTGTATCAGACACAACGGCTGCAACGGTCAGTACTTTAAATTTAATCCCTGCTTACACGGCACGCATAGTCAATGATACACAGTTGGCTATGCCTATGAAAATAGTAATGGATTGTGGCAATGGTGCTGCGGGTGCAGTTGCTCCAGCCCTCATTAAAGCTTTGGGTGTTGAAGTGATTGAGCTATACAGTGAAGTTGATGGGACATTTCCTAATCACCATCCAGACCCAGCCCATATAGAAAATTTACAAGACTTAATTAACGCTTTAAAAAATAGTGATGCTGATTTTGGCATTGCATTTGACGGGGACGGTGACCGCTTAGGTGTGGTAACCCACAACGGAGAAGTCATATTTCCTGACCGTCAATTAATGTTGTTTGCGGCTGATGTATTAAGCCGTTACCCCAATGCCCCGATTGTATATGACGTAAAATGTAGCCGTTTAGTCGGTGATACTATCACTAAAAATGGCGGACAAGCTGTTATGTGGAAGACGGGACATAGTTTGATTAAAGCTAAAATGAAAGCATTAAATGCCCCTTTAGCAGGCGAAATGAGTGGGCATATTTTTTTTAAAGAACGTTGGTACGGCTTTGATGATGGTATATACGCTGCTGTACGTTTACTAGAAATATTAGCCCAACAAAAGCAAGCAGGGCATAGTGCCAGTGATGTGTTAGAGGGCTTACCTAATAGCCGTGCCACGCCAGAGATTAATATTGTTTGTTCCGAAGGTGAAGCTCATCAGTTGTGTGAGCAGTTACAAAAAACAGGTCTTTTTGAAGAAGCTACGGCTATTCATACCATTGACGGTGTCAGAGCTGAATGGGTTGATGGGTTTGGCTTAGCCCGTGCAAGTAACACTACGCCTGTCATTGTGTTGCGGTTTGAAGCGGATACTGTAGAAGCCTTATTGCGTATTCAAGCCATTTTTTCCCGTGAATTGCGGCGTTTAAAACCCAGTATTCTTATACCTTTTTAAGTTGTTTTTACCCATTACTTTTATACATTACTTTTATATATTACTTTTATATATTATTTTTATACATTATTTTTATAAATTATCTTTGTAAATTGTTTTTGCAATCATTACTGCACTATGAATGATATAAATACACCGCAGACTAGCGCTATGTATTCTGCACGGCAGTACTTTGTAAGTAACCGTGTTCAGTGGTTAACTATAGCTTATGCTGCAGTCATTATTTATATTAGCTTACATCCAGTGACGGCATTAAAATTTGATACATCATTAATGCCGTGGAATTTTTTATATCGAGACTGGGCAACACGCGATATCCATTTATTTGATAATCTAAGCAATATTTTAGCTTATTTACCTTTAGGCTTTGGTGTGTCTTGGCTTATGCTTAAACAGATACCTACCTCATATATAGGTTGGCGTATGCTGTTATGGCAAGTTGTTTCGCTATTGAGTGCAACACTATTAGCCAGTATTTTTTCATTGACAATTGAAATGTTACAGACCTATAGTCCAGCACGTATTGCGGCAAGCATCGATATTGTATGTAACGGATTAGGGGCTTTAATTGGGGTATTTTTAGCCCTATTCATAAAAGGGCGACGTTCTTTTTTAATGATAGTACTAGGGGTATGCATTGATTACCGCAGTGGTGCAATGATGGCAGTACTGGGTTTATGGACACTGGCACAAATTAACTCACAAGGGTGGGTATTTATGACAGCCCCGTTAGCACAACTATCCTACACTTGGTTACCCATACAGTTACAGGGCTTAACGGTGGTATTAGAGTCTTATCAAATGTATAACTTAGAGCGAAGCACGTGTATTATTGCCTTGATCAATGTACTAAGTTTAATACGTTTAAGTTTACGCACATCATTAAAGATATGGCATAAAGCGGCAGTATTGCTATTGTCTTTAGCGATGATTATTGTTTGGCAAATATTGGTTTATATTTTACAGTTTGGTGCTGATGGCTGGAATTTGCTCTTTAGTGAAGCGACCATTGAAGGTTTAACGTGGGTGCTGGGTTTATCTTTAGTCTGGGCGGTACTGCCCTCACGTTTAGTATTGGTGTGTACCGTTTTATTATTATTAGCACACATCATTTTAGCCCAGCTTTTACCTGCCCACCCTTATATGAGTAGTAGTGATTTATGGCGACAAGCACGGCTTAAACATTTACACGGTTTGACTAATTTAGTGAGTGCTTTATGGCCGATACTGGCTTTATTTTCTGTGTCGTTGCATATTCGGCAACTATGGCTTAAAAAATATGGCAGTGTTAAAGTATCACCAATGCAATCAACGTAGTAACTAAAAAGTAATGAGTGAAATTACTGGATTAATACACCATTGTAAATACTGTAAAGGTTAGATTTTAATGTTGTAAACTGTATGTCAGTCGGCACTGTTAAAAGTTTGTGCTACTTCATAGGTCAAAAAATAATAAAGTAAATCATTAACGAGAAATTTCATGAATCAAAGTAATCTTAACGTCGGCGAACTCAAACGTCAGCTAGGTAATCTACCAGATGATACACAAATAATTTTCGATGGTAATCTAAATTTTTATCGTGTGAAGCGCTGGAGTGATACAGAAGTTATTATTCAATTCAACGAATCGCAAGCCGATTTCACGCCTGAATTCAAAAAACGTAATCCAAATGTGAAAGTTGCATTTATTTCAACTGAAAGTACAGAGTGGGACGAGTCCGGAATTATAGGTAGTGTGAATGTCACTATTCGCTGAATTTACGTTAGCCAATTTTTTAATCACCAAAGAAAATCACATGGTAACTAGCAAATCAACCAACGAAAAAACATCTCCAAAAATCGCTTCCATTGCGGGCAAACTATTGAGTAATCCAAAGACACCGCAAAACGTAAAAAAATTGCTGGCTCTACACTAACTCAAGTAGTAAACAAAGCAAGAAAGAAGTAGCCTTAATCTGCGTTTAGATGCGTCATTGCCCTTTTATGTCAAATATCACTAATCGCTATTTACCGTAAATAAAGGCTATTTATCCAGCGCAGCTTTATTCGGTAGTACATCGTTGCGTTCAAATACGGTTGTATTTGGGCGTACATTTTGTTTTCCGTCTAGCACAACACGGTCGTCAGCTGATAAACCTGTTACGCTTACAAAGCCTTGATTAGCATTGAGTACTTCAATATATTTAGGAATAGCTTTGTTATTTAATACAATATAAACCATAGAGCCGCGTGCCGATTGAATAATACTTGCTTGTGGAATAACAACTGTATTTATAGCCGTATTTAAACGGGTATCATTGATGGGTAGTTGTACATCAACAAAAGAACCTGGCCATAAATGCCCTGATGTGTTACGAATTAAAGCCTTTGCCTTAACCGTACCAGAGTTTATATCAATACTGCTATCAATAAACTGTAATGGTCCGCGATAGCTTGTATTGTTTCTAGTGTTTGTGTTGTTACTACTATTATTGTTAGGCAACTGAACAATAACCTCGGTTTTTGTATTCAAAGCATCAAGCAATGTTGGTAAATAAGTTTGTGGTACATTAAATGACACAGCGATTGGATCTAGTTGTGTGATGGTTACTAAGGACGTAACACCTGCTTGGACAAAGCTACCTGTAAAAATATTTACAGCCCCTGCTCGTCCACTGGCGGGGGCAACAATATTAGCGTAGCTTAATGGTACACGTGCTGCTTTGATGCTAGCTTCATCAGCAACAAGTAAAGACATTTGAGCATTTAAAGCCGACTGACTGGCATCGACTACGCTTGATGCGATAAAATCTTGTGCAAATAGTTGTTGATTACGCGTTAATTGACGCTTTAAATCAGTCACTACACTGTTACTTTTAGCCAATTGTGCTTGTGCTTTTATTAAATTAGCTTCATCTAACCGTGCATCTAAAGTAAATAATAATTGTCCTTTTTTAATATATTGCCCCTCTTTAAAATGCACTTGCTTAACAACACTACTCACCTGTGAGCGAATATCAACACTATTTAGCGAAATAACTGTTCCTGTTGCTTTGATTAAATTAGCCAATGTACGTGATTCAGCTAAAGTAGTGGTAACGCTAATAGCCTCTACTTTTTTGAGCTCACTTTTTTTATCTATAGTTACACTTTTTGTTATATCCAAAGTAGATTTACTGCCAGTTGAGGATTGATCACAGCCCACAAAAAATATTATGGTAAAAAGGGCAGCTATTTTTTTTAATGTTGTTGTCATCATATAATTTAAAGTATAGAATTTAAAGCCTTTAATTTTAATTTAAATTAAAATTTTTTGTTTATTATGTATTTAGTATTATTTAGGTTTAGCAAAAATAAGATGAATGACAGTAGACATAAATATTATAGTTTTTAACACTTAACTTAGGAAAATATCATGACTGACCAAGAATTGAAAGATTTAGTGGCTAGCTTACGGTAGCACCAGCCAAGGTTTGGTTTCAGAAGAGTTTTTTATAATTGTCTTGCCGATATTCTAACCATGGCTAGGATTAAATACGATACGATTGATAAAAATATTAAACAAAAAGTCAATGGTAAATGGTTATAAGTAGATTGACTATTAGAAAATGATTCAAATATTGCACTGATTGAAGTGAAATATCGTGCTAGAACCGATAATATAGAGCAGCTAAAAAACACCACTGCTAGGTATCGCGAGGCTTTCCCACAGCATAAGAAGTATAAAATTTATGCGGGACTTACTAGTTTTAACCTTGATGAATTTGTAGTTAATCAAGCCCATGAAAATGGATTTTTTGTGTTAAAGCGTATGGGCGAATTATAGAAATTGATTCAAAAGGTATGTAAATGTTTTGATAAGAACTATTTTTAAATATAAATTTAAAATATAAATATTATTAACAATCAACCCGTGCTTCAAAATAAGTATAAAGTGTTGTGTAAGTATGATTTAAAAAAATATTAAGTATCTTGGGCAACAGCGTGATATGGTCTAATTTTAAAATCAGTTCTTCAGTACGGCGAATATCATTAATATTACTGTTAAATTTAAGTTGAACTAAATGTTGATTAAAAAACGCTTGCAAAGGCAAACCAATTTTGGGGTTGGTACTGGTAAAGCGGTGGCGGTGTTGCTTCCAAATGATTTGAAAATAATCATTTAGTTGCCGCATATTTAAAATGGTAGCGTATTTTGCCAGTTGCTTATCGTTATCGTCGTGATGCGTGTGTATATAAGTTAATAACGCCAGTAACAATATCAGTTGATGCGGGGCTAATTGTCCTCGTGCTTTATCGCGTTTTAGCCCGTTTACAAAGCAATGATAACAAGAAGTGTTAAAGCATTGGCATTGATATAAAGGTGTGGTGGTGGGCATATATTTTATAAAAAAGTTAAAATGACTAACTATGAAAATGATAACTAAAAAACAGCAAATTACCATAAAATTTATTGACTTATTTTGTGGTATTGGTGGGTTTCATCAAGCTATTCAATTGGCTTCTAAAAACATATGTAATATTGAATGTGTTTTTAGTAGTGATATAGATATATCAGTACAAAAAACTTATTTTTCAAATTATGGGCTATATCCAGAGGGTGATATTACTAAGATTGTTGAACAAAATATTCCCTCGCATGATTTTTTATTTGCTGGATTTCCTTGTCAGGCTTTTAGTGTCGCTGGTCATCGTAAAGGATTTGATGATATTCGTGGCACATTGTTTTTTGATATAGCGAGAGTTGCTAAGATTCATCAGCCTAAAGTTATATTACTTGAAAATGTAAAAGGATTGATTGGCCATGAAAGTGGTAAAACTTTTAATACTATTTTAGATGTCTTAACTAAAGATTTAAATTACCATATTCAATATAAAGTAATTAACACCGCTAAATATGCCAACATACCACAAAATAGAGAACGAATTTATATAGTCGCTACCAAAGAAAAAGTTGATAATGTGTTTCCTGAAGAGGTAAAGCTTACTAAAACTATAGCAGATATTATTTTCCATGAAAAACAAGATGATAAGTATTATTACAATCAACACCGTTATTATCCTCAATTGCAAACCGAAATAACTAAAAAAGATACCGTATACCAATGGCGTAGACACTATGTACGTGAAAACAAAAATAACCTTTGTCCTACACTTACAGCAAACATGGGAACGGGTGGGTACATGGCATCATTTTTTAAATATTTATGATATAAAAAGTTAAAAAATATGCAAAAACATGAAAATTATTATATTCTTAATCTTTTAGGATATGGCTTATCAAAATTTGATAATAACTTTATAAAAGAGTTTGGTTTTACTACTAAAAATGATTTTTTTAATTACTTTGTTAAAATCAAGCTGGTAGAAACAGCAAGTGTTATAAAAAATAGAATGGACTTATTTGACCCTTTTTTTTTAAATTCAAGAAAAGGTTGGTGGCAAAAAGGTGATACTTATATTCATAGAAAGTATTTAATAGACAGTTTATTTGGGAATGAAAATGTAAAAGAATATGCAAATATTGTTAAACTATATTTAAAAGAAAATAATTTAATTCAAGATTTGAGTGTACAAATAAAACCAATTATTAAATCAAAGTTTAAAAAGCTACAAGAAACTGGCTTAGAGGCTGAATTGTTTTTTATTAATAATTTTAAATTAATTGATTATTTTCAAGATGGTTTTTTAGAAGATGCAAGACTATATGGTGATGGTTACGATTTTCAAATTAGCAGTAATACCAATCAATATTTAGTTGAAGTAAAAGGAATTAGAGAAAAACAAGGTAAATTTCGCTTAACTGAAAAAGAGTTTTTAACTGCTACAGAGTATAAAGATAATTATTTTATAACTATAGTATTAAATATGAATCAAACGCCAAAGCTTATAACGATTAAAAATCCTATAAACAGTTTAGAATTTGAAAGATATGAGTATCAATCAAAACCAGGCATACAATTTATTTTAAAAAATAATATATGTTAAGTTTAAATGAAAAAACGGCTTTTTTAGAAGATTACCTAAATTTAAAAAATGGAAGTTATAGCGATTTTATAAAAGATGAAGTATATTTTTATATTTTTGAAAATAGTATGAATTTAAAATTTCTTGATATATTACATTCAAAAAATGATGTAGAAAATAAAATTGATTTTATTATCAGCAAAATAATATTGCATGAACACCAAAGTGGTATTAATACTATTATTAATGAATATTTATAAGTTCGTAAAACGTTGAAATAAAAAAACATGAACTTTTAACTTATGAAAATCTATTATGTAAAGGTTATGATTCTGTTCAAATTACTAAAATAGATGATTTGAATTTTGAAATAACACTGGCTGCAATTGATGAATATGAAGTTTTTATAGAGCAATTACTAAAATAATACAAAATGATAAATACCGCGATTCTTTGCTTTAATACCAATATAACAAGCACTAAAACTTTAAAAAAGAAAGTCAAATTTATAATTTAGCCCAAGAACTGACGGAACTTAACAAACAATACGATGATATAAAGAGTACTTTAGATTTACAAAAACAAAGACGAAAATCATTACAGAATGAGCAAGCAAAAATGGGTGGGGGTTCGTCTAGTGTTGAAAGTATAAAAAAATTAGTTGAACAAATAAGCGATACAAAAAACAGTTTAGAAATTTTAAACAAGAAGTTAGCAGACATGCTAACAAACAAGCTGCCATTTATGTTGATGGGTGGACACAATTTATGTGAAGAAATCGTAATACAGTTAGAGGCAGAAAACGAAAAATTAATTTTGGACGGACATAAAAAAAATGAAGAGCCTAGAAAAAAAGAATTTTTAGAGTACTTTCATGAAGAAATGGAAGATTTTCCAATATCACTTAAACAATCACTAACTTTAAACGACAAAATAATAAAAGCATGGGAACGTTTACACTATCCAAACAATACAAACCTTAACTTAGATACTCAAATCATTCATGTACAGTTTGGTGATAGTGACGCATCACGTAAACAAACCATTGAAGCGATTAACCAAGACATTGGTTTAGGCTTAAGTGAGTTTTATAATGTATACAATAAAAAGACCTATGGGCAAGCGGACTTAGACAGTTTAAAAAAACAATATAACAATCTTCAATCTACGGGTAATAGCGAGCGACATGATGAAATTAAAGCTGATTTAGAAATAGCTGATGCCGAAATCTCAAAGTTAGACAATGAAGAAGGCAGTTTAAAGCGAGCCATTAATACCAAAGAACAAGACCATCACAACCTTAATGCTAGTTTTGAACGTGTTCAAAAACAAAAACGTGATGGTGCTGGTGATACTCATTTATATGATAAAGCTGGTGAGCTGCTTTCAGCGTTAGATGAATTAACGCAATTAAATCAAGCCAGCATTTACGGTCAAAAAATTAAATTAATTGCCGAAGCCGCCACGGAGGCACATCATCAATTATCATCAAAAAACAAACCGTATTCAATTGACATTGAACCTACCACCGATAGAAACGGTAGCAGTAAAGTAAATATTTTTGTCAAAAACCACAAAGGTGATACCGTTGATATTGTGCAGTTATCAGCAGGTGAACAACAAATTTTAGCCACTGCGCTATTAGCAGGATTAGCCAGTGCTACTTCAAAATTAGTCCCATTTGTAACCGATACGCCTGCGGGTCGTCTTGATGAATCATACCGTCAAAATTTATTGGAATTTTGGACAAATGGGCAACAAGGACGGCAAATTATTATTTTGTCACAAAACACTGAAATTACATTTGATGTTTATCAAAATATTAAAAATAAAGTCAGTAAGGTATTTTTATTGCGTAAACAGTTAGATGAATTGGGTTTTGATAAAACCACGGTATTAGAAAATAGCTATTTTGGAGTAAACGCATGAATGTATCAAACGATAAACACACTTTATCAATGAGTGATATTGCCGGGGCAACCTTTAGTTGTAGTGCCATGGCGAAAGATTATTGCGGTAAAATTAGCGTCAAACTAGGACTAGACTACCATTATCAAATCGCCCGTTTGGCAATTGGACGTTCTATGGTGTTAAAAACTTCTCCTGAAAGCAAAACGCATGACTCGGGGGGGTTTGGCAAGTTAAAAGGTGAACAGCTATTCGGAACATCAGAAAGGGAACGAAATATATGGCTTACTTTTTTGGTTGATTATTTACATAAACATAATAAACCTGCTTTTAAAGATTTAGCTTTATTGCAAAATATAGTAGGCCGTCACTGGAATCGTGGAGCGACTTTATTATGGGAAGACTGGCAAGATACAGAAAAGACCGCTAATGAACGCATAAAACAACGCAATGAGGGCTTTGATACTCAAGCAGAAACAAGCACTTATAAATTATTTATAGATCATCTGGCAGACTTAGCAAACTTGCCTAATCAATCACGTATTAAAAGTACTGATTCAATTTTAATCAGTGATGATATCAATAATGACATACATGATTTAAATGTATCGGGAAGTTATGCCATTTCAATTGATGTTGGTAAGCAAGGCAATGGTGAATCATTTAACTGGGTCATAAATGCCAAAGATTCGCCTGCGCCTCATGTTGCAATTATGGGTAAGTCTGGCTCAGGAAAAACAAGGTTTATGTTGCAGGCTTTACAAGGAATAAAAAAACAAAATAAAAAAATACCTGTGATTTTGTTAGATTTAGGCAAAGGAGAGTTGGCTACGAATCAAGCACTTATTGAGTCTATGGGTGCTACTGTTTTAAATGTACCAAGTGATTCAATTCCATTAGATTTTTTCTACGGTTCAAATACTGCCGCAATGGATTCAGTACTCGCTTTTCGTGAGATTCTTTTTAAGCTAGGTGCTAATTTGGGGCCAGTGCAAGAAAAGCATCTAAAAGAAGCGTTATTGCCACACTTTGCTGAAGCAAATAAAATGTCTTTAGCAAATATTAAAGAGTGGCTTGATGAGTATTATGCTGAAAACAAATTAAAAGAAGATGGCGTTACTAGTTTAATAGATACTTTAACAAGTTATAAAACATTTGAACCAATATTGTCACCAGAAGAGTTTTTTTCTAAAAGTTGGATTATTACTTTTGCTCATGCACAAGACAGCGTTAAAAATGTATGTGTTTATTTATTGTTAGATGCGTTCAATGCATATTTGAAAAAACAAAAAGAATCACCATGTGATTCACAAAATAATCGCTGTTTAAAATATATTTTAGCTATAGATGAAGCAAGAAATTTATTGGATTCAAAACATAAAGCATTAAGTGACATTGTGCGTTTACACCGTTCTAAGGGTGCAATGGCTATATTAGCATCACAAAGTCCTAGTGATTATGACGGGCAGGCTGATGATTATTTAGAAAATATTGGTTTGCCTGTGTGTTTTAATACCAATGCCACAAGCACTAAAACTTTAAAAAACCTGTTTAAAGCGAATTCAAATGATTTAAATAGTTTAAAAATAGGTGAGTGTTTAACTATAAAAGACCAAAAACCAGTTGTGATTAAAGCCTTTTAGTATGATTACCTTATACCTTAGTACAGTTATTGGTATTGATATTTTTTACCTAAGTAAAGTAGCATGACTTGTGAAGATTTTCTTAAAAAATAGTCTTATTAAAAAAATAGCCCTATTTTTGAGCAAATACTTTATAAATACAAAACGGAAGTGATTTTAAAAAAGATTTAAAAAAAGATTTAAAAACGTTTAAAATATTTTTAAATATTTTTAAATATTTTAAATATTATTAATTAATCAGTTAATAAATTGTTTATTTACTTAGTTTTTACTTAAATTAATTGATATGTTTAGATGGCTGATTATTGCTGTATTTATTTTATTCGTATTAGCACGGACTAATCTGTCAAAATACCTGCGGCTAGGCCATTTACCTGGTGATATACGCTGGGTCTACAAAAAATTTAAATTACACTTGCCTTTTACGTCTACTTTGGCTATTTTTGTGATACTTTACGTATTAGTCTATTTTGTTTAAAACAGTTATAAATA
>JAYWHD010000151.1:0-2140 GCA_043777895.1 Betaproteobacteria bacterium
TTAAGCTTTCTTCAATAGATGTCTTTCAAAGCTGTATTTATACGAGAAAATCTTTGTTTTTAAAAGCGGTTTATTTTATAAATAAAGCTTAGAATCAGGATTTTTAAGATTAAAGGATAAAGCAAGATTTAAAAAATCCTTAAATTCTGAAAATCTTGATCAAATTTTAAGTTTGAAAATAGTTTTAAAAGAAGTTTAATATTAAACAATACTAAACTTTCTTCAACACTAAGTTGGCAATATCATCGACTAATTCAGTGGGCAGCTGCACACGCCATGGTACTACACGAATACGTGCGACTAAATCATCAGGTACGTTTATATTAACCCGTAACTTAATAGCATCTTTTTCTGTCACCACCAACAAAGCTTGCGGTGAAATATTCATTAATTGTGTAGTAGTTAAACCCGCATGGTCTGCAATAGGCAAGGTTTTAAACCGTATACCAGCCGCCAATAAGCCAGCGTAAAAATGCTCGGGTTGTGCTAAACCTGCGGCGACTTCTATGGAAATGTGTTGTTGTACTTGAATATTAGCTAAATCACGCACAGTATTTTCTGGTGCTATATCCCCATTAAGCAACTGTAATGATGCGTGTTCACCATTGATTAACCAGCAAGGTACTGCGTTTGATAAATGAGGTAACTGCACGTATGGTAATTGTTCTTGCCAGCTAACAATGGCATTAACAGTATTTAAACGTTTAACTGACTCACGTAAAGGTCCACTGGGTAGACAACGTAGATTACCTAAGCCGCGTCTTCCAACTACACACAACTCAAAATCACGGTGTAAACCTGCGTGTTGCATACCGTCATCAGACAATATAATGTCTACTGGGTATTGGGCAATGCCTGCTTGACAGAGCAGTAGTACTGCATCTTGTCTACACCTTGCAACTGCAACAGGGGCTTGAGTTGTTTGAGCCAGTAAGCACGGTTCATCACCAAATTTACTGGGGGCATTGGCATCAACTAAGCTCGCTTGTATTACCGTACCACCATAACCACGGCTTACAATACCTACCTGAATGCCCCGTGCTTGCAATGCTAAAGCCAGTGCTTGTGTAACAGGTGTTTTACCACTGCCGCCTACTACTAGGTTACCTACGACCACTACAGGTACAGGCAAGGCTTGGATACGGTTTACGTGTTGTTTACACCATATTCGTTGCGAAAAATACTGATAAAAAATACTTAGGGGCATCAGTAATGCAGCAAACCAAGTGTATTTTTTATCGTACCATAACGCATTAAAGAATTGTTCTAAAATATAACGCACAGCATACTTTATTAAAAAACGACATAAAAAACGACATAAAAAACTATAAACTATATTTATGGAGTAGTATTTTTAGTAGCAAAAGCAATGCGTTGTAGATTGGCTAATCGGGCGGCTTCCATTACATTGACTACCGCTTGATGTGTAGCAGTACCGTCAGCATGAATAATAATCACGCTATCAGTACGGCCAGCCGATAAAGATTTCAGTGAGGAAGCAAACTCTGAAACATCAGTAAAATTTTTTATTTGAGTATCAATCGCATAGCGACCATCACTTGTAACAGCGATATGAATTTCTTGCGGTTTAGTTTCAGGCTGATTGGCTTGTGCACTGGGTAAAGTAATTTGTAAACTGGCAAACCTTGCGAAGGTACTGCTTGCCATAAAAAAAATCAAAATAACTAACAGTACGTCAATAAGCGGAATAAAGCTAATTTCAGTACTGTGTTCAGCACGGGCATTGCGGCGACGTAAATTCATACAAAACCTTTAGCTTGAGCCTCACGCAACAACCTTCCTGCTGTTGCTTCAATGACCATAATAAAATGTTCTACGCGTGAACAAAAGTAGCGGTGTGCCAACATCGCCATAATCGCTACAAAAATACCTAAGGCAGTATTGTATAAGGCTTCAGAGATACCTGCCGATAACTGTTGTGTGTTCATAGCCCCCGGCTGTGCTACAAAAATATGAATCATACCAATGACTGTGCCAAATAAGCCCAACAAAGGGGCAACCGTAGAAATGGTAGACAATGCAGGCAGGTAATGGTTCAATTTATACGATTCTAAATGCAAAGCATCTTCCATAGCTAAACGCATTGCCGCAGTCCCTTGCGGTGCTGCATATACACCTG
>JAYWHD010000152.1:0-2138 GCA_043777895.1 Betaproteobacteria bacterium
TACAAACAGGCGATGTATTAGTCGCTGATATGACAGACCCTAATTGGGAGCCTGTGATGAAACGTGCCAGTGCCATTGTCACGAATCGTGGTGGACGTACCTGTCATGCGGCTATTATTGCGCGTGAATTAGGCATTCCTGCGGTAGTCGGTTGTGGGCAGGCAACTACACTTTTACAAGAAGGCGTTTTAGTGACTGTTAGTTGTGCTGAAGGTGATGAGGGAAAAGTGTATGATGGGTTATTAGACACTCAAATTGAGCACATTCAACGGGGTGAATTACCTACTATTGCTACAAAAATAATGATGAATGTGGGTAATCCGCAACTGGCTTTTGATTTTTGTCAATTGCCAAATGCAGGTGTTGGTTTAGCACGTTTAGAGTTTATTATTAATAACAATATTGGCATTCACCCTAAAGCTATTTTAGATTATCCCCATGTTGATGCAGCCTTAAAAAAAGCGGTTGAAAGTATAGCCCGTGGACACAGTTCACCTAAAGCGTTTTTTGTAGACAAAGTCGCTGAAGGAGTGGCAACGATTGCGGCGGCGTTTTGGCCTAAACCTGTGATTGTTCGGTTGTCTGATTTTAAAAGTAATGAGTACCGTAAATTAATTGGTGGTTCACGCTATGAGCCTGAAGAAGAAAATCCAATGTTAGGTTTCCGTGGGGCTAGCCGTTATATTAGCCCTGATTTTACACCTTGTTTTGCTTTAGAATGTGAAGCAATGCGTCGCGTTCGTCAAGATATGGGTTTAACTAACGTAGAATTAATGATTCCATTTGTACGTACTGTCAAGGAAGCTGCGGCTATCATTGAATTGCTCGCACAACAAGGTTTGAAGCGTGGCGACAATGGTTTACGCATTATTATGATGTGCGAATTACCCAGCAACGCTTTGTTGGCTGAACAATTTTTAGACTATTTTGATGGTTTTAGTATCGGTAGCAATGATTTAACGCAATTAACTTTAGGCTTAGACCGAGATTCTGGTTTAGTCGCTGCTGGATTTGATGAACGAGACCCAGCGGTAATGATGCTGCTTGAACGGGCAATTAAAGCCTGTAAAGCCGCCGACAAATATGTAGGTATTTGTGGGCAAGGGCCTTCAGACCATTTAGACCTAGCACAGTGGTTAATGACACAAGGCATTAGTAGCATTTCACTAAACCCCGATACAGTCATTCAAACGTGGAACGCACTGGCAAACACGGCTAATCATTAGTTAAATATATTTTTGGTAACGTAAAATTTAACTGGTACAACATTTATATTAATAGACTTATTAGATAATTTTATTGGTTACTTCTCAAGTACGATACTAATCGTATCAAAGCTACTTTAACATTACCATATTTTTTAGTAGTGGTTTTTAATTTTTTGCTAAACCAACTTATTCGCTCCTGTGGGGCGAATAAAAAACCTGTTTACTGCAATAGCCGTTGTGCTACCGCCGCAATTAAAGCACGTGCAGCCAGTAATTTAGGCTGTAATGGCAGACGAATAATTTCATACGCATCATATAAAGTCAGTGCATTGTCATCACTTTTCATAGCTTGGCGTGCATCATTGCCTACCAATAAAGGCACGCCTTTTTTAAGCCGTTTAACTTGTGAATTAATATCAAACTGTTCCGTTTCTGCAGAAAATCCAACACAATATAACTTGCCTGATTGGGCTCGCTCTGAAGCGGCTATAGCCATCAAAATATCAGGATTTTGCACCATCTCAAGGGTATAAGTCGTTTTACCCGCTATTTTTTTTATTTTCTGTTCGGCAGTAGTCGCTATTCGCCAATCAGCTACCGCAGCGACACTAAAGAAAACATCTTGAGATACCGCATGAGTTTCAACTGCCGCTTGCATCTCATGAGCTGTTTGTGCATAAATACGTTTAATACCATAGGGGGTGGGTAAGCTACTGACACCACTGATTAACAAAACTTGTGCACCTGCTTCCCAAGCTGCTTGGGCAATAGAATAACCCATTTTGCCACTGGATATATTAGTGATACCGCGTACAGGGTCTATGGCTTCAAAAGTGGCTCCTGCCGTTACCAATACACGTTTACCCTGTAATAGTTTAGGTTGAAAATGTGCAATAACTTCACGCACAATATCAGCAACTTCTAGTAAAC
>JAYWHD010000153.1:0-40408 GCA_043777895.1 Betaproteobacteria bacterium
TCAAGTTTGCTGCCTGATTTTGCAATTATTGCTATGCGTGAGGCATTGCCTGCTTTTGGTAAGAAAATCAAAGGATTTGACCGTTATGATGCTGTTTTAACAGGTATTGAAACCCGTACATCTAGCCCAATGCGTGTTACTCGTGCTGAAAATTTTCAGAGTATAACTGTCAAAGGATTATATCCTGCGGGCGAAGGTGCAGGCTATGCAGGCGGTATTTTAAGTGCAGGGGTTGATGGTATTAAAGTCGCTCAAGCTGTTACATTGGCAATTACAAATGATAATCAATAATCAATAATCAATAATCAATAATATTGTTATATAGGAAAAATAAAAATAAAAATTAAATTTTATCTACATAGCACCATTGCCCTTCAGCTAAATCGCTGGGTAATATATATTCACCGACAGAGAGACGATGCAAAGCTTCACATCGGTTACTGGCGGCGGCAACCATACGTTTTACTTGGTGATAACGGCCTTCAGTAATCGCCATAGTTAAGCTAAACGCCCCTGTTTGTTCAACATTATTGGCATATACGGGTTCTGGGGTGTCACCCATTGCGTCATTTAAAACAACACCCGTTTGCAATTTTTTTAAGAATTCGGCAGTAATTTCGTGTTTAGTCCGTATACGGTAATACTTATTTAGCTGCTTTTTTGGGCTAGTGTATTGGTGAATAAATTGTCCATCATCAGACAGTAGCAATAAACCTGTAGTGTCTTGGTCTAAACGTCCGACACATTGCACCCCATCACGTGAGCCAGAATCACCCCTTTGGCGTAAATATTTGGGCAGTAAGGTATAAATACTACTGTGTTCTTTAGGTTTTTGTGAACATTCATAACCCGCAGGCTTATTTAATAAAATATACGCTTTTGGGCGATATATATGTGCTTCACCACGTACTGTAAACGGTGTACCCAGTAGTGGTTCAAACGT
The DNA here is from genome assembly GCA_043777895.1 of Betaproteobacteria bacterium. GTDB lineage: Bacteria > Pseudomonadota > Gammaproteobacteria > Burkholderiales > Burkholderiaceae_C > JBDLSY01. Next base: position 944 of record JAYWHD010000153.1, read on the forward strand.
ATCATCAATATATTCTATGGCTTCACTATTCCAAGTAATCGCTTGATCTGCAATTAATATTTCGCAATCGCGGCGTGTACCAAATCCTTGGCTTTGTAGTAATTTAACGATAGTATGAAATTTTGCCATAAAAATAATTAATGTGTGCTATTTTAAAAATTAAAAAACCCTAAACGAGTTAGGGTGAAAATTTATTTAGATTTATGTTTAATAAATTATTAATATAAATACTATAGATAATATAGATAATATAGATAATATAAAACTATTTATTTACCTAATACACTTCGCATAATACTGCCTAAATCTAAATTAGAGCTATCAGGTATTTGACCATCAGGTGTTAGTTTATCAACTAAATTAGGTAGTAATTCGCTTAGGTGTCCTGCCGCTTCATTGGGATTCAATCCAGCACTGCCTGCTAATTTTCCTAAAATATCTGCACCTACACCACCGCCTAAACTGCCTAAAATTTGTGTAAGTTGGTTAGCATCAATGGGTAAATTAGCACCCGTGCCTTGCCATGAAGCCGCTTGGTTACCCATACCATTTTGAGCCATAGTGCTTAGTAAACCGCCTAAACCGCTGGCTAAACCACCATTTTGAGATGAACCCATTACACTGCTTAGTACATTACCAATCATACCCGCAGCACCACCACTAGCTTGGTTGCTGGCTTGGTTATTATTTAGCATCATACTTAGTACGCCCTGAATTAAAGCAGCTTTAGGATCATTTGAACCGCCACCCATTACACTGCTTAACACATTACCTAACACGCCGTCTAATAAACCCATGATGTACTCCTAGTCAATAAAACAATAAAAATAAAAACGCGATACGAATAAAAAACAAACAAAAAGTATTAAAGTAATAATATTAACGGTAATACGGCTACAACAAATTAGTTACACACACTATTTTGGTATTTATTTATCAAACCGCTACAATACCGCAAAATGTTGTCATTAGGTGATTGGATTGTGTCTTTATAAACAATCTAAACCATTTTTTTAAAATATTATTATGTACTTATGAGTTGTATTAAAACACTTTACCAAACCGATAGCCCGTTTTATGCGGTACTGGGTAACCCTATCACACATAGTCAGTCGCCTAAAATTCAACAACTGTTTGCCCAGTCGGTTGGGATTAAATGTCGCTATGAACGAATCCGAGTCCCATTAAATAACTTTACTGGCACATTAAACAGTTTAATAGCACAAGGTTTACAGGGGTGTAATATAACAGTACCATTTAAATTAGCTGCATTTTCTACTGTTAATCAGCATACTGAACGTGCACAATTAGCACAAGCAGTTAATTGTTTATTACGCCGACCAGACCACTCTTGGCTAGCAGACAATACTGATGGTGCTGGATTAGTCGCTGATTTAAAACGTTTGCGTGGCACTAACCATCTGAATGACTTAAATGGCGTACGTATTTTAATACTAGGCGCAGGTGGTGCTGTACAAGGTTCAATTGCTCCTTTGTTAGCGGCTGGAGCAATTATTCACCTCGCTAATCGTACGGTAAGCCAAGCACACGTTATTGCTGACTTATTTAATAAAGCTGTTACGGCACATTCCTTAGAAGAGACTTTGCCCGCTTGTGATATTATAATAAATGCAACATCAGCCAGTTTATACGGTAAAACTATTCAGCCAAACATAGGGGCTTTAAAAATCCACGGTGTTAAAACACTGGCTTACGATATGATGTACGCTGCTAAACCAACGCCTTTTATGCAGTGGTGTTCGTTTCATGGGGCTGATGTGGCAGACGGTTTGGGTATGCTTATTGAACAAGCGGCTGAAAGTTTTTATTTATGGCACGGTGTGAGACCTGATACTCAAGGCGTTCATCAAAATAGTTTAATATTTAGAGCTTAGTAGTTTAATAGCCTAATAATTTAATTTAATAATTTAAGATTTAATAATTTAATAATTTAATGATTTAATGATTTAATAATTTAATGATTTAATGATTTAATGATTTAATAATTAAGTATTGCAATTTAATATTACAGAATAAAAAATTACATTGTCTAATTTAACACCACCGAATTTAATACCCTCACATTTAACAATAGCGACTAATCAACCTCAAGTAGTCAATAAATACCGTTGGTTACTTAAAGTATTGTTATATTTAATGGCAGGTATCATTTTGATACAGTGTTGGTTCTTTTTACATATTTTGTGGTGGAAATGGTTTTCTGTAAACAGCACTGCATTTATGACCGCAGACTTAATAGCGTTGCAGGCTAAAAATCCTGATGCCTATATTACTCATACGTGGGTAGATTACGCCGATATAAATAAATCTATTAAGCAAGCCGTGATTAGTTCTGAAGATGCTGAGTTTGAAGACCACGAAGGCGTAGATTGGGCAGCCATTGAACTAGCCCGAGAAACCAATGCTAAACGTGGCAAAATAGTATCAGGTGGCAGTACGATTACTATGCAGTTAGCTAAAAATTTATTTTTAAGTGGCAGCCGTAGTTATTTACGTAAAGCACAAGAATTAATTATTACTTATATGTTGGAGTTTGTACTAAGTAAACAACGTATTTTAGAAATGTATTTAAACAGTGCTGAATTTGGTATCGGTGTGTATGGCGTAGAAGCTGGTGCAAAACATCATTTTGGTGTACAGGCTAAACAGCTATCTATTGAGCAAGCGGCACGAATGGCGGCGATGCTACCGCGTCCTAAGTTTTATGATAAACACCGTAACAGTATCTATTTAAAGAAACGTACACGTACTATTATAAAAAGAATGCAGGGTGTTCAAATACCTTAACACAGTATATAAAAATAGTATGCTAGGTATATTTACACTTTTCTTTTAACTTTTTAAATTTAATTTAAAGATAAATAGTATAGAGTAAACGTTTTACTTTATATTACATATGTATACTCATGTAAATTAATACTATGTTTTATAGTATACTTAATCATCAAATCATCAAATCATCAATATATAAAATTATATGCCGTAAGCTAAATAAAGTAGTATATGCTATTGCATAGCATATACTACTTTAATACACAATAGGAATTGATATGAAACATAATATTTTAAATTCGCTTCTTCAAATTAGTTTAATACTGACTTCGTCAATGCTTGTTAATACAACAGCTTATGCGGATAAAGCTTTGGCTCAAAGCAAAAATTGTTTGTCTTGTCACAACGCACAAAGAAAACTAATTGGGCCTTCTATTAAGTCTATTGCTGAAAAATACTCTGCTGTAGACACCAATCAAATACTTATTTTGGCTAAAAAAGTTCGTGAAGGGGGTGTTGGTATATGGGGTTCTATTCCAATGTCATCAAACCCACAAGTAACGGTCGCTGAATCAGAAATATTAGTCAAGTGGTTTTTAGCGGGCGGTAATTAGCTTAAAAAATTGGCTAGATAACCTGTAAATAACACTATTTGCTTATAAAAAGTAAAAGCTATTGTATGGCTTCATACAATAATTTGTTGCGTAAAGCAGCAGGATTTAAGTGGCGATAATTAATTGCTCGTAGCAGTAAAGGTGCAGAAATAGGGGCTACTATACACCATATAGATTCCTGGTCGTTAGCTTCGTTGTCGTTACACGCTTTGATGGCACAATTATGGGGGGTTGCACCAGGTAAGTCTGTTAAAATCAAGCAAGGTATATATTCGGGTATCAAAGAATCAGTGTAAGCCTGTTTAAATAGTAACTTTTTAATTGCTTGTTCAACTATATCACAGGCTTCACCAGCAGCAACATCAATGGCATACACGTGTTCTGGAAATTTATCTTGTAGGGTATATACATGTTGTATAAGTGTTAGATAAGCACTAGCCAGTGGTGTGTGAGCAACTATTATAATAGTTGTGTGTACAGTTTGCGTGTTACTTGAAGTCATATTGTTTTGCATTATAGTAATAAATATAAAATATAAAAATATAAAAATATAAAATATAAAATACTAAAGTTTAGTGCAAGTCAGTTTTTTAAATCAGTGTTTTTAAATAGGTGTTTTTACTATGCGTATTGTTGTTGTTACAGGCATATCAGGTTCTGGTAAAAGTGTGGCGTTAAAAGTATTAGAAGATGCCGAATATTTTTGTATTGATAATTTACCCAGTGAACTATTAATGGCAGCAGCACAAAACGCCCATAGCCATGGTGTTGAATACTTAGCCGTTGCAATTGATGTACGTAGCCTTGCTAATCAGCCCTTACAACTGAACCAAGCTTTTCATATAGCAATAGCGGCTTTGCGTACTTGGCAACCTGATGTAAGGCTATTATTTTTAAGTGCTAATAATGCCACATTAATTGCACGCTATAGCGAAACCCGCCGTAGCCACCCTCTATCTAAGTTGAAATTTACATTAAATAACCTTACACCTGCCATTTCTAAAGTACAAAATCACTACAGTTTAGAAGAATGTATTGACCTTGAGCGACAGTACTTATTGGGTTTGTATGAATCAAGCCATGTGATTGATACCAGTGGTTTAGTCACAGCTGCGTTACGTCATAGCGTGCGGCAGTTTGCACAAGCAACAGGTTCTGGTATTACTTTAACTTTTGAATCATTTGGTTTTAAGTACGCACTACCACAAGATGCTGATTTAGTATTTGATGCACGGTGTTTACCCAACCCTCATTATGAACCGCAATTAAAAGCATTAACGGGTTTAGATGCTCCCGTGATTGATTATTTAGAAAATTTAAGCGTTGTTAATGAATTTATTGACGATATTACACGGTTTATTAAAACTTGGTTGCCGCGTTATCAACAAGATGGTAGACACTATTTAACCATTGCAGTGGGGTGTACGGGAGGGCAACACCGTTCAGTATATGTGGCTGAAAAGCTAGCACAGTATTTTAGTAAAACAACACGGGTAATTACTAGGCACCGTCAGCAAGCAGCTAAACTATAAAATTAATAAAATTAATAAAATTAATAAAAATCAATAACCTTAAATCTTAAATATTTATTTAAAATCTATTCAATGTCAAACTCAACTATCAACATACCTTTATTTCCTTTAAACACCGTATTATTTCCACAAGGTTTAATACCATTACGTGTTTTTGAAACGCATTATTTAGATATGGTACGCGATTGCTTACGTAATAATACGCCTTTTGGAGTCGTCAATATTGTCCGTGGTGATGATATTAATGACCGAGATAACCAAGCAGACAGCAGTACTAAAAATAGTAAAGGTACTACATATACTAAAAATATCAAAAATACTAAAGATACTAAAGATACTAAAGATACTGAAGATACTGAAGATATTGAAGATATTGAAGGTATAAAAAAAATAGCACAGCCTACAGAACCTTTGTTCGGAACACTGGCAACTATTGTTGATTTTGATATGCTTGAACCAACAATTTTATTGATTGCCGCTAAAGGTGGTGAGCGGTTTAAAGTACTCCATACCCATACACAAGTAGATGGTTTATTACGGGCTGATGTTACCGTATTGCCTTCGCCTGTCGCTAATACGCTAGATGAACCTGATCAAGCGTGTGTATTATTATTAAAACGAATTATTGAAGAGTTAGAAGTACAACACACAGATGCTACCGAAGCGGGGCAACGTACGTTTTGCTTTCCAATAGAAAAACCCTATCAATTTGATGATACGGCATGGATTGCCCATCGGTTTGCTGAAATTATGCCTATTTCGCTTAAGCATAAACAATTAATTTTAAGTTTGCCTGATGCTCAAGCCCGTTTAAATTGGGTAGTAGATTTTTTAAAAACTAAAGAAGTGGTTTAATATGGAGTTAAATAAACCATTTAATTCTAGTTTTGATTTAGGTTTAGAGTTAAATATAAAGCCTACTATAAAATTGACTACAAAACCTATTATCAATATAAAACCTATTTTTTCTAATGACGATTTGTTAGTTTATCTACGGCGTATTTTGACGGCTAAAGTGTATGATGTCGCCATTAAAACGCCTTTGGAAACAGCCCATCAATTAACGCAGCGTCTTCATAATACTGTATTAATTAAACGCGAAGACTTACAGCCTGTGCGTAGTTTTAAATTGCGGGGTGCTTACAATAAAATGGCACAATTATCACCACAACAATTAGCGTGTGGTGTGATTGCTGCCAGCGCTGGTAACCACGCCCAAGGCGTTGCACTGGGTGCACAAAAACGTGGCTGCAAAGCGATTATTGTGATGCCGATAACTACGCCAATTGTCAAAATAAATGCTGTCAAAGCCCGTGGGGCTGAAGTAGTATTAGCAGGTAATAGTTACAACGATGCCTATGTATATGCTTTAAAGCTTCAATACGAACAAGGTTATACGTTTGTTCACCCGTTTGATGACCCCGATGTTATTGCGGGACAAGGCACAATTGCTAAAGAAATTTTAGATACGTATACTGCACCGATTGACGCAATTTTTGTTGCTATTGGTGGCGGTGGCTTAATTGCTGGTATTGCGGCTTACATCAAGGCAGTGCGTCCTGAAATTAAAGTCATTGGCGTACAAACGGTAGATAGCAATGCTATGCTACAAAGTATTGCGGCAGGCTACCCTGTTATTTTGCCTGATGTAGGTTTGTTTTCAGATGGTACAGCCGTAAAACAAGTCGGCAATGAAACATTTCGCTTGTGTCAATCATTGGTTGATGATTATATTGTTGTGGATACCGATGCGGTCTGTGCCGCTATTAAAGATACGTATTTAGAAACCCGGAGTATCGTTGAACCCAGTGGTGCGTTGGCGTTGGCAGGTTTAAAAGCCTATGTAGAGCAACATCAGTTAATAGGCAAAACTTTAGTCACCATTGCTTGTGGTGCTAATATGAATTTTGACCGTTTAAGATTTGTCGCTGAACGTGCTGACGTGGGTGAACATCAAGAAGCTGTTTTTGCTGTTACATTGCCCGAGCAACGCGGGGCATTTAAGCATTTTTGTGAAACCATCAGCCAGATGGGTCGGCGTAATATCACTGAATTTAATTACCGTATGGGTGATGCTGCTATTAACGCCCATGTATTTGTTGGTTTAAGTATCAATGGCACACATGATGCAAAAATGGTTGGTGATTCTTTTGTTGCCGCTGGCTTTGCTGCTTTAGACTTAACGCAAGATGAATTGGCTAAATCACATTTACGGCATTTAGTCGGTGGTCGTTGTGCCAGTGCGACTAATGAACAACTGTATCGCTTTGAGTTTCCAGAACGTCCTGGGGCATTAATGACTTTTTTAAATGTATTACCACAAGATTTAAATATCAGTTTATTTCACTATCGCAACCACGGTGCAGATTACAGTAAAATTTTAATCGGGATTCAAGTTGAGTTAGAGCAGATGCCTGCTTTTGAAGTCTTTTTAAATTCACTAGATTATCCTTATTGGAATGAAACAAACAATCCAGCAGTCAGTTTGTTTTTACGTTAATGCAATAGTAAAAATTAATACTAATACTAGGTAGCCAGTTTTTCAAAAACACCCCATACTTTCCACTTTTTAATCTGCGTAAATCTTATTTATATTATTTTATATCTTTATATTACTTTATATCTTTATATTACCTTTATTATGACTATACATTCTACTCAAACAGCCCATTTACTGGCTCAAGCAATGCCGCATATACAGGCTTTGAAAGGAAAGACTTTGGTCATTAAGTATGGTGGCAATGCTATGACTGATATTGCGTTGCAAACTGCTTTTGCAAAAGATATCGTTACTTTGAAAGTATTAGGCATTAACCCCATTGTGGTGCATGGTGGAGGGCCACAAATTGAATCTGCGTTACAAAAAATAAATAAAAAAAGTGAATTTATTCAAGGTATGCGGGTGACTGATGATGAGACTATGACAGTCGTTAAATGGGTGTTAGTTGGCGAGGTTCAGCAAGATTTGGTCGGATTAATTAATTATGTCGGTGGTAAAGCTGTTGGTTTAACTGGACGAGATGGGGGTATGATTCGTGCTAAAAAATTAAAGTTAGCAGATAAAAATGACCCCAATATTATATATGATGTGGGCAATGTCGGTGATATTGATGTCATTAACCTTGACTTACTCCACTGTCTAAACAATACTGACTTTATTCCCGTTATATCTCCTGTCGGTTTTGGTGAAGACAATGAAAGCTACAATATTAATGCAGACGTAGTCGCTGGTGAACTCGCTAAGGCACTAAAAGCCGATAAATTGTTATTACTCACGAATATCTCGGGCGTATTAGACACACAAAAAACACTATTAACACACTTAAACTCAGCCCGTATTCAGACCTTACTACTTGATGGCACGATTTCAGGTGGAATGATTCCAAAAATTGACAGTGCATTAGAGGCAGCCCGCACGGGTGTAGGTGCAGTGCATATTATTGATGGCCGTGTTGAACACGTTTTATTACTGGCACTGCTGACTGATGCTGCTGTTGGCACAACGATTCAAACTTAACACCGCCTTATTAATCGCCCAGTCTAGGGCGAATAAAATAGTTAAATTATTAACTGTGCGTAAGTATTATATTGACTGTAGCACTTATTTATAACGGTACTTTTTTTAGCATTTCTTTGCCGATTAGATTTTTAGAGATTTCACGCAAAGCCGTAATGGCTGATTTATCTTTGGTTTCTAGTTTAGCCGCATGCCCCTGTGCAAGCTGACGCGCACGGTACGCAGCAGCCAGTGTCAAATCAAAGCGATTCGGAATATTGTGTAAACATTCTTCTACAGTAATACGAGCAATATATGACATATAAATCCTTTAAAAAGTGAAGTTGTATTTTACCCTAAGGCTTTTGTATAAACGACAATGTGTAATTAATAACCTATTTACACTGATAACCTATTTATACTAATAACGTATTTATACATTTATTTTGGTAATGCCTAAACTGTGTAACAGTGTTGTATGACGTGCCGACTGAATATTTAAACGCTGGCGGGCAGCTTGCACGATGGCTTGTAGTGCGTTTAATGAATCCTCAAACACATCATTAATGATTAAATAATCAAATTCATGTACATGGGCTAATTCACTACTCGCATTTAATAAACGCCTGGCAATCACATCTTCGCTGTCTTGACCACGCAAAGTTAAACGCTGTTTTAACACATCAATACTCGGTGGCACAATAAAGACACCAATAGCCTGCGGAAAATACTTGCGTACTTGTTGCGCCCCTTGCCAATCAATCTCTAATAACACATCTTTACCCGCGTGTATTTGTGTCGCTAACCACGTATTCGAAGTACCATAAAAGTTACCGTGAACCTCGGCATATTCTAAAAACTCACCTTGGCAACGCAAAGCCTCAAACCGTGTTTCATTAACAAAATGATAATGTACGCCGTGTATTTCACCTGGACGGGGTAGACGGGTTGTAAAAGAAATAGATACATTTAAGGCGGGTTCACACTTTAGCAAGGCATTCACTAAACTAGATTTACCTGCCCCGCTGGGTGCAGCTACAATAAACAAACAACCAGAAGGGGCTATGTATAGCGATGGATTCAACATAATTACAATTTTATTTGTTTAGTAATTTTATTATGTACTTTTATTATGTACTTTTTTATTTAAAAAGAACGCATACCCTGTATATCTACTTCTAATAAATCACCCTTACGCTTAAGCGTAAAAAATCCATGAGCATGGGCTTGAGCAACCACAAATTCATCAATACTAAAGCTAGCAATACCAGCATAAATTTTGAACTGCTTGTGTTGTGGAAATGCTTCACGGTAACTGTTAATGGTATTTTTAAGTTGTTCTATATTGTTGTTACGGGCGCGGTATTTTACTTCAATGATTGCTAAACTAGACCCATTTTCAAGTAATAAATCGACTTCCATCCATTTACCATTGACTTTGTGTTTTATATTGCTAGTGATTTTGTCATATTTTATACCTGCTACACATAAAGTATCTGCTAGTGTATTATAAAAAAACTCTTCTGATACTAAACCTTGACTCGTAGTAATTCCTGTCAGCATTTCCAATGTACTGGCATATTTTGCATCAGTTTTAGCCATTTGGGCATCAGTTTTAGCCATTTGGGCATCAGTTTTAGCTTGGGCAGCAGCTATTGCAACGGTATGAGATTTGAGTATCTCTTCCGTTTTAGATTGGTTAGCGCGTAACTCCGCAAAACCTTTTAAATTTTCAATTTGTGCTACAGCTAGACTAGCGACTAAGTCTTTAAGTTCTTGGTCAGTCATAATGATTGTTCCTTAACGATTGATATGCGTTAAAAACGCCGAATCAATACCAAAAAAGCGTTAGAGAAGATTCCCTAACGCTTTTAATTTTAATAAATGATTACCTAAAATACTTTACAGTATTTATTAGCACTTATTTATTAGAATGTATGACGAACACCTACGCTAAATGCATCTGTTTTAGTAGAACCGTTAGCAACACCCATAGCAGTTTTGTATTTAGCTTCGTTCATTTTTGCATAACGTGCATACGCTTCAGTACGCTTAGACAAGTGGTAGCCCATACCTAATACGCCATTAGTACCTTTGCTTGATGCTTTGTTGATATCACGTGTAGAACGCATATCTTTCATTTCATTTTGACCTACAGTTGCCATTACATAAGCTGCACCAAATGGTACTTTAACACCGATAGTAGCGTCTTTATTTTTCATGTTACCCATGAAAGCTGCGCCTGTTTCTTTTTGCTCTGTATAGCTGGCAATGAGTTTAGCAACACCAAAGTTATAACCTAAACCTAAACCACTGGTTTCGGTTTTCATGTTGCTCATTGCATTCATTTTATTCTCAACACCGTGGTAGCCTAAAGCAGCACTTATTTTACCGTGTGTATAAGAAAGACTGGCACCCATTACGTCATTTTTCATTTCTGATGTCATACCACCAACTGTATTGGTAGTAGTATCAGAACCGCCTAATACACTGACTTGAACGCCAGAGAACATTGGGCTAGTGTACTTGATTGAAGAGTTAGCACGTTTTGTGTTAGTGCTATTAAAGTTTGACAAGGCAAAATAGCTACCTTTGTCTAAATCAACCATTGGGCCAATACTGTCATAAAAAGGAGTGTTTTGACGACCCAAAGTTAAAGCACCAAAGTCACCTGATAGACCAACATAAGCTTGACGATTAGAACCTGCATCTTTACCAAAACTGCCATCACTGATTTTAGCGGCTTGCTCTAGAACAAAATGGCCTTTTAAGCCCATACCTAAATCTTCAGACCCTTTAATACCAAAACGCGAACCTTGTAAACCGTTGTAGCGACCTTCACGCACTAGGCTTGAGCTTTTTACTGTTGTTTTAGCGCCTGCTGCGTTAATCATTGTTGTTTTTGTCTGACCGATGCTACCATCTAAAACACCATATAACGTTACAGAAGAAGCAGCAGAAGCTGTACCGAATGCAGCTAACAAGCTAACTAATAATAAACTTTTTTTCATGGGTAATCCTTAAAATTATAATGGTGGCACATACAAGCGGTATGAACCTTTGAAAAAAGATGCTCAATTGCTTGCGCGTTTGAACTTTTGATACTGTACATTTTTTTAACTAGGCTTCAAAATCAAATACGCGTTTAGTGGATAATTTAACAAATCTTATCGTAAACATCTCAATAAAACAGTTAAGGTGTTGTTTTTTTGCAAACAAACCCCTTGCAAGGCTATTTTAAACGATTTGTTGACGGCGTAACCATAAACCTTTTAAATATTCACCTTCAGGGTGAGTCATACGCATAGGGTGGTCAATACCCGCTCCTAAACGACTCATCATGGTTAAATCTTGTCGGCTATCACAAGCTGCACCTGCAACAATTTTTTGGAATAAATCTACGTTAATCGCACCGCTACAGGAAAACGTTAGCAAATCACCGCCAGTAGCCAACAAACGCATTCCCCGTAAATTAACATCTTTATAAGCTCGTGCAGCACGTTCAACGTGAGCAGCACTAGGCGCAAACTTAGGCGGATCTAATACGATAATATCAAAACGTTCGCCCGCTGTATCTAATGCCTTTAGTGCTTCGGCAACTTTTTCACAACGGGTTTCGTGCCGTATTGTATCTAAGCCGTTTAATAAAATATTTTTTTCGGCTAATGCTAAGGCATCAGCACTGCTATCAACACTGACGCAATGGCTTGCACCTGCAGCCAAAGCAGCCAGCGAAAATCCGCCACTGTAGCTAAAACAATTTAATACCCGTACAGGTTTATTTAAAGCAACGCGTTCAGCTGTCAAACGGGCGACTTGCAAGCGAGCATCGCGTTGGTCAATATAAAACCCTGTTTTATGCCCTGCCATTACATCAATATAATAACTGACTTGATGTTCGGTGGCAGTAACGACTACAGGCAAATCACCTTTTAATACTTGCACCACACTGGGTAAACCTTCTCTAGCTCTGACTTGTGCGTCACTACGCTCAACGACTACACTGGCTAATGTAGCGGCTTGTAAAGCTTGGACAATATCATCACGCCAACGGGCAATGCCTGCACTTAAACACTGAACTACCAACACATTGTTATTTGCACTAATGTAATGGTCAGCAATTAAACCCGGTAAGCCATCAGCTTCACCAAATACAACCCGTACCGCCCCTGTGTAAGCATACAAACCCGCACGACGTGCTACTGCTGCCTGTACCATAGCCGTAAACCACGCAGTATTAATGACGACATTTTCATCAAAACTCCACACACGTATGCGAATACGGCTACTTAGGCTAAACGCCCCCCACGCTAAAAATTGTCCGTCAATACTGTGTACGGCTACCGTGTCGCCGCTGACTGGATTGCCTTTAATGTGTTGAATGGCTGTGTCATAAACCCAAGGGTGACGACGCAGTAAAGAGCGTTCTTTACTAGCACGTAATGTAACAATACTCATAGCTTCCATCATAAATAACAATATAAATATATATAAATAGTAAAAACAATGTAATGATAAATCATTTAAATATGTTTTAGCTATTGCGCTAAAGACTCTACCATAAATTCAATACGGCGATTTTTTGAACGGCCTTCAGCCGTACCATTATCCGCAATGGGTTGTGAATCACTCATACCAACCGTAGTTAATTGCGTACTAGGTACACCCCGTTCAATTAAATATTGTTGAACGGTCGCTGCACGTAACTGCGACACTTCTGCCTTTCTTGCAATTGTACCAATTGCATCGGTATGTCCTGATATAGTTACTTTATGCTCTTTAAAGCAAGACACCAGTGCATCTAGATTTTGTTTACTAGTACTATTTAAATAATTGGTTCGTGGTTCAAACTGTATAGCTGCTTTAATTAAAGTATTACAGCCTTGTTTAAGGGTATTGGCATCACTTGCTTTTACAGTCAAGCTATCTTGAATATTAGCCACAACTTGGCTATTAATATTGATTACTGGTATTTCTGGTCGTTTTAATGGCAATATAAGAGGGGGTATTACTTTAGAATAATTATTACTTAGATTATTTATATTACTAGGTAATATTATATTTTTTGTAAAATACTTGTCATAGTCTATTTTATCAGGTTTACGCTGGCTATATCCCTGAAGATACATCATGTATAAGACTATCAATAAAATACAAGAGACTAATAATGTAGGAATGAAAGCCGCATTTTCATTAAAAAGCATAGATTTAAAATGCTTTTTAAAATTATTAGTGGGCTGAACTATTGGGTCAATTGACATATTTAGCACTTAATTTAAATAAAAATTAAATAAAAATTAATTAAAAATCAATTAAAAACGGTTTAAAATCGCAGTTTCAGAGACTGCACTGGTCATTAAATGGTCTTGTAAACCTTTCAACTCATACCACCGATTAGAACGGGCTAATTCAGCTTGTTTAGGCCAAGTATCGGTATCTATCCATCTATAATTGCTATTAATTTCTATTAACGCTTGCTTTACAACCTCTGGCTTAGCGTTTGCTAAGTCAATTAAGTCGTTATACCCTAAGCTTTTTAATAATTCACTGGTTGTAGGACCAATTCCTTCAATGACTTCAAAATCAGCATCATCTTTGATTTTAAAGCCGACACGGGCAGCTTGTATAAAATCAATATATGACGCATCGGCTACCCCTGTATTTTTTCGACGATTTTTAGCGGACTGAATTGTTTTAAATAGCTTATGACGGTTAAACCACCACACATTGAACATAAAGCTTGCAATCCAACCTATGGCAAATACCAACATAATCCACCATAGATTATATAAAAAGTCCATTTTATTCCAAGACATAACTACCCTTTGATTATTTTATTTGTAACTAATGAGCCGCTGATAACGCCCACCCTCTAGAACTTCTAAATCACCCAGCAACTCTAATTCTGTTAAGCGTGATAATACTGCACCTGTACTTAAGGCAGTCGCCCACACGATTTGGTCTAAATCCATGGGTGTATGCCCCATAGCCGCTAATACGACATCATTTGTAGCAGGCCATTCAGTTTTTTGCAGAGACAATGTCTGCATTTGTAAATTAGATAATGCCATTGACAAGGGTAATTTTCGTTTACCTGTTTTTTGCAACTGGGCATCAATTAACTGTTTATGTGATTGTTTATTTGGTACTGGATTATTATTTGTAACCTGCAATGCATCTAATTGACTATTATTATTGTTATTATTGGCTGTCAGCAAATGTAGTTCTTCTAAAATATCTTGTGCACTGTCTACTAATTTTGCACCTTGTTTAATTAACTGATGGCAGCCTTTAGATAAAGGGGCGTGAATACTACCAGGAATCGCTAATACTTCTCGTCCTTGTTCGCCTGCAACCCGTGCAGTGATTAAACTACCGCTACGTATTGCTGCCTCTACTACTAAAATACCGCGTGATAACCCAGCAATTAAACGGTTACGGCGTGGAAAATTATGTGCAATAGGGGGAGTACCCACAGGAAACTCACTAATCACAGCCCCTTTTGTAGCAATACGGTGGGCTAAATCTCTATGCGATGAAGGGTAAACACGGTCAATACCTGTACCCACTACCGCTATTGTTGAATATGAATTATTAGTAGCCAGTAAAGCCCCTTCATGGGCAGCAGCATCAATCCCCAAGGCTAAACCAGAAATAACGGTCATGTTTTTTTCAGCCAAAGCCTGTGCAAATGAACGGGCATTCAAAATACCTTGTTGAGTCGCGTTACGCGCCCCTACTATACCTATGGCTGCTTGACTTAAAGCCAGTAGATTGCCTTGAACAAACAATACCAATGGCGGGTCATTAATAGTTAACAATTGTGCAGGATAATCCACACTGTCCCAAGTCAAAATATGCCTTACGTCTTGATAGCGATCATCAATTAACCATACCAATGCAGCATCTATATAGGTTTGTCTTTGAAGTGCTGCCGCTTTGTTCGGCGTTTTAAAGGCAACAGCCGCAGCTTCACCTGCAATGTTTGCTAAATCAAGTACATTGGCTTCAAGAATCGCTACCGCTGAACCCAATGTAGCCAACCAAGCCCGCACAGCATCCAGTGGTAACTTAGCCGTATATTCTAACTGCAACCAAGCAGTTAAAGGCATTAAATCTGTCGAATTAGGCACGTATTAATCAGCCATAGGGTGTGTTAAAGTATCACCCACATTAACAGGTTCACGCGTTCCTGCAACTAAAGCGTAAGCGACTTTATCAAATACACGAAACACAATCACATGGCCATACGTTTCATCGGGTAAGCGTACAGTAACTTCTTTTTTCTTAAATTGCTCCCAAAATGTTTTTGATGGCGGTGTCGCTTCTTTGTCTACCATAGTTTTTCCAGTACGCCATAATTGTAAAACATGGCCGACTTCCAGGCCATCGCTTTTACCTTTATTAATACTGATAATCATATTGCTTCCCGCATACGCTACACCGTCATAAGAACTCATTACTCGGGCTTTAATAGGTACTTCAGGTGCATGAGGCACTGCATTTAAGTTAGGTTCAGTCATATATGGCATCACACGGTCGCCGTTACTTAACTCTTCTACAGAGTGCGTAATTTTTAGTTTAGCGGGGTCGCCTTCACGTTGTAATATCGCTTGACCGACATAATGTGCTTCATATGCTATAACTGCATTGGTGTCTGGGTTACGTAAGGGCTTACCTGGGCGGTATAACTGATAACGGCCATTGGGGCTGTTGGCTAAATTACGTGCATAAAACGAATCACCCACACCAGTAAATACCCGAGACTCCATACCACTTAATACATAACCTGATTTTTTTAAATTGTCTTCATCGGCAATTAACGGTTGGCTTAAAAAGCTACGCATCGCCCCTAAATTAATACTAACAATGGGTTCTAAAGTATAGGGTTCACTACGAATTTTTGGCGACAATTTATCTTCTGGCAAACCATCTGTGCCTTCAGCTAAACCTAATCTAGCAAATCCATTGGAACGAGTCAGTACTAATACTTGACCAGGGTAAATTAAGTGAGGATTAATAATTTGCGTTTTATTCATACCCCATAAAGAAGGCCATTGCCACGGGCTTTTTAAAAATAGTTTTGAAATATCCCACAAAGTATCTTGACGTTTTACCGTGTAACGTTCGGGTGCTTTGGGCAATAAACTAGCCTCTGGAATACCTTGGCTTGTAGACACAGCATGTGCTTGTGCTTTTTGTGCAGCACTAGTGGTGTAGCGTATTTGTGCCGCAACCGTAGTATTGACACCCAGCGTTGCTGTTGCAATTGATACAATCAAAGCCCATAATAAAGGCGATTGGTACAAAGGTTTCTGTTGAAATAAACAATGTGTGGGTTTCATAGTAAACGCTAAAAGTTAAATGGAGCAAAACGGTATTAAGTAATATTAAGTGATATTATCATTGGTATAGTCAATATAGCCAAATTATTTAGATATTTGCTGCTATTTATGATGACTACTTATGATTAATTTATCGCTATCACCAAGTTGGTGTTAAGTTAAAGTTTAAATTAAAACTTTAATTTAAATTTGTTCATTATGTTTTTGTACGCTGTGTATTTTAATCAATTTATTTGTCTTACTTTTATAAACATTCTCAATTGCACCATTTAATTTTGATATTTACACAATATTTATATATTTACAATATATTTACAATATATTTATACAATACTCATGTTTTTATAATGTGTATATTATGTATATTATATATATTATATTTTTATTATATTTTTACCATGAACTCTTCAATTATATGACCCGTACACGATTATCTTTTGAATTTTTTCCTCCCAAAACAGATGAGGGATTAAATAATATGCTGTTAGCACAAGCAGACTTAAATAGTGTTCACCCGCAATTTTTTTCAGTCACTTACGGTGCAGGCGGTAGCACACATACTAATTCATGGAAAGCTATCCAAGCTCTACAAATGACAGGGGCAAATGCAGCCCCTCATTTAAGCTGTATTGGTGCTAGTAAAAACAGTATTAAAGAACAGTTATCTATTTATCAAGCCGCAGGTATTAACCGAATTGTTGCATTGCGTGGTGATTTACCCAGTGGTTATGGTTCAGGCAGTGAGTTTAAGTATGCCAGCGATTTAGTTTCGTTTATTCGTGAAGTTACAGGCGACTGGTTCACTATTTATGTAGCCGCGTATCCTGAATATCACCCACAAGCACAGACATCAGCCAAAGATTTAGATGCCTTTGTTCATAAAATAAAAGCTGGTGCTACTGCTGCGATTACGCAATATTTTTTTAATAGTGATGCCTATTATCATTTTTGTGATGAAATTGAAAAGCGTGGCATTAATTTAGCTGAAACACCGATTATTCCCGGGATTATGCCGATTACACAATTTGGACAACTCGCACGGTTTTCTGAAATGTGCGGTGCAGAAATACCACGTTGGATGCGTTTAAAATTTGAGTCTATGTATGATGATACTAAAAGTATTGCTGCATTCGGCGAGGAAGTTATTAGTGATTTAACGGCTCAATTATTAGGTGTTGGTTGCCCTAGTCTACATTTTTATACGATGAATCGTAGTGCTCCTAGCTTAGCTATCTTAAAAAATGTAGGCCTTATACCTCACTAGGGTCTACTTCTAAGTGCCATATAACACTATAGCCACTGTCTCCACTACGCAATGTTTTGCTATAAGCTATCCATACAGGCATTGCATCACGTAACAAACGGTGCAGTTCAGGGCGACTATTAGACTCAAATAGCATCTGCCCTCTACATTGCGTAGCTACTTTAGGCATCAACATAGGCACAGGTGAAAAAACCCGTACGGCGTTACTATCCACCCAATCTATCAGTATTTTGGCTTGGTTTAACCAAGACAAGGCAACGTCTAAATGAGTATGATTCGCCCGTAAAACCGCTTGATAACTATAAGGTGGTAAACCTGCACTTTTGCGTTCATATAGTAATGTATTATAAAAAGAATCTACAGTGGGTTGCAACACAGCTAAAAATACAGGGTGTTGTGCTTGCCTTGTTTGTAACCATACCGTGCCTGCTACTTCAGACCGTCCAGATCGCCCTGCTACTTGTGTTAATAAAGCAAATAAACGCTCTACGCCCCGATAATCTGGTGAGGCTAACATACCATCACACCCGACTATAACTACCGTAGACAATGCGGGAAAATCATGGCCTTTAGCCGTCATTTGTGTACCGACTAGAATGTCTAACTCGCGATGCTTCATAGCGTGAGTAATTTGTTTACTTTGCCCTTTTTTACGGCTGACGTCACTGTCTAAACGGCTAATACGTGCCAAAGGTATTGCATTTAATAAAGTATCTTCAATTGCCTGTGTGCCTTGTCCTTCAGGCTCTAAATGGACGTTACCGCACTTAGGACACGATTTAGGCGGGGGCATTTTTGCTGCACAATGATGACAAACCAGCTGCCACTTGCCCTTTAATCGGTGCAGTGCCATATAGCTAGAACAGTTAATGCACTCACTGTTCCAACCACAGCCTGTACAGGTTAATACGGGTGCAAAACCACGGCGGTTTAGAAATACTAGACTTTGTTCATTGCGTGCCAAAGTATCATTTAAGGCTTTTAACACGGGGGCAGACAAACCCGTTTTAGTGGGGTGTTTTAATAGATCAACCATAATCCAACGAGGCAATACACTGGTTTTTACACGTTTAAGCATACGGTGTAAACGGTATTTGCCTTCACACGCCTTAAACCACGTATCTAAGCTAGGTGTAGCACTGCCTAATATAACAGGACAGTGTTCTAATTGTCCACGCACTACAGCTAAATTACGCGCACAATACCGTACCCCTTCTTGTTGTTTATAACTTGAGTCATGTTCTTCATCAACCACAATTAAACCAATATTAGATAGCGGTGCAAAAATAGCTAACCGCGTACCTATTAATATATCAATATTATTAGATAAACACTCTATCCATGTTGTACGCCGTTTAGCAACTGACATGTCACTGTGTAACACAGCGTGTTTAACGTTGGGTAAAGCGGTGATTACTCGGGCTAGCATAGCAGGGACTAAAACAATTTCAGGCACTAAAATCAATACGCATTTACCTTGTTTAATCGCTTGAGCCGCACGGCTTAAATAGACTTCTGTTTTACCGCTGCCTGTAATACCATATAATAAATGGACACCAAAGCAATCTTCAGTTAAATCATTTAATACAATCGCTTGTTCAGCCGTAGGTGTTGCTACGATTAATGTATGTCGTAACAATGGTTTTAATCGTTTTGATAAATTATCTTCAGTCGTATCAATCGTATTGACTATATTGATATCAGATGTAATGCTATTTTTAATAGCAGGTAACGCCACACTGACGGTAGGTAGTAAAACTTCACCCACTGTACGGTGATAATATTGGCTAGCAAAGAGTGCTAATTTTAATACGGTATTAGGCAATACTTTATGCCCTAAACTGGGCAATAATTGTGCTGCTAGGATTTTTTTTGGGTCATAACGTGGTTCAGGCAATACAGATAAAACCACCCCTAAACACCGCCGACCCACCCAGCGAATTAGCACGATACTGCCTTGACGGGGTAAAATACTTGGCTCTGACGCATCATCGTTTCGCCAAACATAATCAACCCCATCGCTTAATGCCGTATCAGGTGATAAAGCCTGCAACGGTACATTAACTGCCACGTTAAGCCACAATACCTGTGTAACAGTCATAGTGATTAATTAAATTGCATATCTAAAGTTAAGTATTTAAATATTTTAAATATTTTAAATATTTTAAATGTTTTAAATGTTTTAAATTGAGTATTTGTTTAACAAAGCTTTATTAAGTATTTCAGTAACACCATTCGGCAAATTAGGTAAGCTTAGTGCTTGTTGAATTTTAGTTTGCATCGCTTGGGCTAATAAAGGCTGATACCGCTGCCACGAATCCATCGCCCGAGCTAAACGGGCAGCAACATCAGGATTAACAACGATTAACTGCTTTAAGCTACTCAACCAAAAATCATAGCCTGCTTCAGTATGAAACACCACAGGATTAGCAAAACAAACGCGAAACACCACTGAACGCATACGATTAGGCGTAGTCCATTTAAAAGCAGGGTGTGCCAGCAAAGCTTTAATAGCATTCATTGGTACATAAGGCAGTGTTGCTTGCAGTGCAAACCATTTATCAATCACTAAATCATTGTCTTCAAAACGTAAATAAAAATCATCGGCTTCAGGCAATAACTCACCCATTTCATCTATTGCAGTGTGTTGTAACAAACCACTTAAAGCGGCCATTCTATTAGTCATATTATGGGTACGGCGGTATTGTCCTTGTGCTTGTTGTACCGCGACCTTGTCTTTGGTATATAACCACAACAGCAATACCGTGTTGCGTAGTGCTCGCATACCTGCTTGCGTACTATTAGGGCTATAAGGTTCATAACTACTTAATTGCTCGTATAGAATCGGTAAAATAGGGTATAAACCTTGTGCAAGCTGGTTGATAACGGCCTCGCGAGCTGCGTATAAAGCGTGTGGACGCAAATTGTGTGCTATTGAATCAGCCAAAGCGTTATAACTAGGGATATTTAATAAACTTGCTTTAAAAGCATCGGCAAGGGTCATGTCACTCAATATAGGCGTTAATGCCGTACACACGGTATCCGCTAATACACTTGTTAATAGGCTTAAATCAGTATCAGGCGTATTTTCATAGTAAGCAAAAATCCAGCGTTCATACAAGCGTTGTACCGCTTCCCAGCGATTAAATGCATCACTATCACGGCTTAGCAATAAGGCTAAATCTGTAGGGCTATAGTCATATTTCAACTTAACAGGGGCAGAAAAATGGCGTAATAAACTAGGAATAGGCTCATTTGCAACATCTTCAAAGATAAATACTTGCTTTGCTTGCGTGAGATGTAACAAATGTTCATCGGCACACTGGCCCTTAAAAGTACTATTAATAACACCTACTTGATTGAGTAAGCCCATCAATATAGGAATATGCAGAGGCGGTTTAGTTAAAGTTAAATCGGCTGTTTCAAGACCCACAGAAGGATTATGCTGTTGTACAGTTAAGCTATACCGCTTGGCAGTTACATCATAAACGCCAGCCGCAGTCACTATGGGTGTGCCAGCTTGTTCATACCAACGTTTAAATTGGCTTAAATCAACACCACTCCCCTCACTAATCGCTTGTAAAAAATCATCACACGTCACTGCTTGTCCATCATAGCGTGCAAAATAAATATCCATACCGCGTCTAAAACCATCGCCTGTTGGCGTAGCAGCATTGGCTAACAAGGCTTGCATACGAATAATTTCAGCCCCTTTTTCATACACTGTTGCAGTATAAAAATTACTGATTTCTTCAAAGCTATCAGGCCGTATAGGGTGTGCCATAGGCCCTATATCTTCACCGAATTGTGCAGCTCTAAGCGTAATAACATCATTAATACGGCATACTGCTTTAGCACTGCTTGCCGCTATATTATTTAATTGTATAGCCCCAAAACCTGCGGCTTGGTCTGCACTAAATAATTGGTCACGGTAAACTGTTAAACCCTCTTTTAAAGTCAGCTGAAACCAATCACGGCAAGTAATGCGGTTACCTGTCCAATTATGAAAATATTCGTGTCCAATAACCGCTTCAATATTATTGTAATCAGTGTCTGTTGCCGTTTCAGGTTGTGCTAATACATAAGCCGTATTAAAAATATTTAAACCTTTATTTTCCATTGCCCCCATATTAAAATCACCTACAGCGACCACCATATAACGCTCCAAATCTAAATAGCGTCCAAATGTATGTAAATCCCACGCAATACTGGCTTTTAAGCTGTCTAAAGCCCATTGTGTGGCGATTTGGTCGGCTGGGCGGGTATAAATTTGTAAGAGAGATTGCCTATTTTTTACGTGTGGATTATTAATTAATGTTTCATTTACGACTAAATCACCCGCGACTATCGCAAATAAATAGCTGGGTTTTGGGTGCGGGTCTTGCCACATAGCATAGTGTCTTTGACTGTCATTTAGCATATCACCCGAGGCGATTAAATTGCCATTGCATAGCAACACAGGGTACTGACTTTTATCTGCACACAGCATTACGTCATAACGAGACATCACATCAGGACGGTCTGGCGCGTATGTAATACGGCGAAATCCTTCTGCTTCACACTGTGTAAACAAACTACCTTGACTAGCATATAAACCCATTAAAGTAGTATTGTCTGTTGGGTTCACCACTGTTTTTACTGTAACCGTAATTAAACCAGTCTTTGGCATATTTAAAACACTTAAGATACCTGTATCAGAATTAATACTAAACTCATTTGTATTTAATATTGCTCCATTAATACTAATCTCTTCTAATACAATACCACCTTTGCTCGTATCACCTGCCCATTCTAAAACAGTGGGTGCGTTCTCGCGGTATTTTACTATTGATGTAGCCGTAATACAGGTATGCGTTGCATGTAAATTAAAGACCATTGAAACGCTGTCTATCCAATAATTAGGTTGAGTATAATCAGCACGATAAGTAATCGTTGAAGCTATCTTGGAGCGTAAATGTGTCGTCATAGTAAATGATAAATATAAAAAATATAAAGATATGAAGATATAAAGATATAAAAAATATAAAAACAAATATGGTGTGTATTAATATATGTCACACATTAACAATCTATTAAAATATTTTATGAGCATAGCGTGGGTAAAATCATACCCGTATAAGCTTGGGCATATAACATATTCGCAACACATTTTTAAAAACAATATATAAAATCATAAAATCATAAAACTATAAAATCATAAAATCATAAAACTATAAAACTATAAAATCATATATGAAACACTTTTTTGAAAACAATGTAAGTTCAGATAAAACAATGCCCGTTGTCTTAATCACGGGCGGAGCAAAGCGATTAGGTGCACAATTGTGTCATAGCTTTGCACAAGCAGGGTGGCGTATTGCTTGTCATTACAATCAATCGACACACGTTGCACAAGCATTAGCCAATACATTGAACCAAGCAGGCGGTGATTGCACAGTATTTGCGGCTGATTTAGCGAATACCGCCGAGGTGAAACAGTTATTTAATACGGTTTTAGCAACACTAGGACGAATAGACTGTATCATCAATAATGCGTCTATTTTCGAGCGTGATGAAGGCATTGATTTTACGCCCGAACAATTTTTACACCATCAGACCGTTAATTTATTAACACCTTTGTTGTTAGGACAAGCATTGGCAGCACAACAAGCAGCGATTAAAACGACTAAAAAAAATACGGCCTGCATAGTACATATTTTAGACCAAAAGGTAGATAATTTGAATCCAGATTATTTTTCTTACACAGTCAGTAAGCTAGGTTTGCGTGATTGTGTCAAACTACAAGCACAAGCTTTAGCACCCTATGTGCGTGTTTTAGGTGTATCACCGGGTTTAATTTATGTTAGTGGCCCACAAAGTGAAGAGAATTTTAAACAAGCGGCATCGGTTAATTTACTTAAAACGCCCACAGATCCTGCCAATGTAGCCAAAGCAGTATTGGATTTAGTGACTAATCCTGCGATTAATGGTGCAATTATTCAAGTAGACAGTGGGCAACATTTAGTCCCTTTAGGGCGTGATATTATGTTTTTAGTCAATTAATACAATTAAAATTGACAATACCTTCTAATACAACAATTACAACAATAATAACAATAATAATAATTCATAATAATTCATAATAAAGTATAGTACTTTACTATACTTTATAGTATTTTTTTAACCTTTTTAATTTATGACCATTACTGTACACCCTAGCTTTTTTGAACTACAACAAACGTGTAGAAAAATATTTTTAAAAAATTACGTATTGCCTATTAATATTGGCGTTCATGAATTCGAAAAATTAGCGCCACAACGTATTATTATTAATGTTGAATTGTATGTTTCTTTGACCCATACAACCCCCCATGGCGACACGCTCAATGAAGTATTAGATTATGATTTTATTCGTGAAACTTTGAAAAAAATTGTTGCAAAAGGGCATATTCAACTACAAGAAACTCTATGCGACCAGTTTATGACTGCCTTATTAGACAATCCATTGGTTCGTGCAGCTAGAGTATCTAGCGCGAAGCCAGATGTTTATCCTGATTGCGATGCTGTCGGTATTGAAATATTTAGATTTAAACATTAGGTACTTAAGTATTTAAAACTCATATGATAATAGCCAGTAAACAACTAGTAATAAGTAAGTAGGTAACAAAGTAAATAAAGTAACTAAAAACACTATATTTTTGTAAGCTCCACTAATAATTCTCAAAAAAACGTCCACACACTGGTGGACGTTTTTTATATAGCTCAATTAGTACTTATAAATAAATAAGTTTAATTAAGTCATTACTTTTCAGAGATACCCAAAGCTTTTACAGTGGCTACGTTGATATAGCGGTCAGCATCAACAGGTAAACCATTGGCTTTTTGATAGCTACGAACTGCTGCTAAAGTAGCAGAATCAATGACACCATCAGTACGGCCTGTTGCAAAACCAGCTTTAGTCAAGGCGGCTTGAATTTGGCCTAAACGTGCTGGTGTTGCATTGGTTTCACAAACAATTTGACGCCATTCGCTTTTTGCAGCAGAAACAACGACTACGTTATTTACAGTACGGTATTCAGCTGGGACATCTGTTTTTACAGAGCGTGCTGGCGTAATTAATTTACTGGTTGCAACCATACGGTATTCAGCAGGAATAATTACCTCACGGGTAGTCGGCGGTGTTTTTTGAACTGTTTTTGTAACAGTAGTGTACTCTGCTGGAATTTCAATGGTCTGTGTAGATGCAGGCTTATCAACGACTTGACTCATTACATCTTCATATTGTGCAGGTATTTCAATTAAACATAATACATCACCTGCATTGGGATCAATATTTTGCATAGCACGTTCAGCAATAGTCAGTTCAGATGAACGCTTCCATACGGTAGACGCTGGTTTTACTAAACGGCGAGTTGAAACTGTTTTAAAAGTAGCTGGCATCGTTGTTAATTGCGTACCTGCTGGCTTGACTAATACACGCTCGGTGACTGTGTCAAAAGTAGCTGGGACAACTTCTAGCATACGGCTTTCACCACGCACTAATACTTTTTCTTCACCTGGACCATATACAGCAGGGACGATGCTTTCAGCACTAGATGAGGCACGGACTAATATTTGCTCGCTACGTGTATCTGTGACCGCTGGCGTTACAACGCGTGCATAACACTCACCAACGCGTGCTGGTGGATAATCAGCACCTGCAGTTGCTTCCATTGTAGTTGTACGTAAACCTGTTGAAGCAGCGTAAGTGGGTGCAGCGGGGGCTGTATAAACCGTTGAAGCAGGCATTTGTTGTTCTACTTGGTCTGTTGCTTGTGTCATTTGCCCCATATTCTGTTGGGTCATTTGACCCATATTTTGAGTAGTCTGACCCACAGATTGACCGATACCGCCTGCAGTCTGACCCACAGATTGACCAATACCACCTGCAGTCTGACCCGCAGATTGACCAATACCACCCGCAGTTTGACCAATAGATTGACCAATACTAGATACAGATTGACAAGCAGCTAAAGATGCTACAGCCATGGTCATTGCACTCAATTTAAACACATTCATAACAGCTCCAAAAAGGTAAATATAAAATTAAAATCAATAGTAAAGTTGTTGCAGTTTTATTTTTAGTTTGACTATTTATATATTTATATATTTATATATATATAATAAAACAAAAAGTAACACAGAATTTGCAACTAAATTCAATCCGATAGAATAACGTATTTAATTTGTTTTTTGTAACAAAAACCCCAGTTTTTACTAATTTTTTACTATTGCTAGTAAACTTTTAATTAAATTAGTATTTTAAAAATCACACAATTTACTTTATTTTGTCAAATCAATCAATGTAGTACAAAAGGTATTTATAAAATATACTCGCAAGTATATTTATATACTTACTCATACAGTTATTTTTTATCAATTGCTTTATTAAGCTTGGAAATGTATATGAAATTAATCACGGCTATTGTTAAGCCATTTAAATTAGACGAAGTTCGCGAAGCTTTATCCAGCTTAGGTGTCAATGGACTGACTGTGACCGAGGTTAAAGGCTTTGGTCGCCAAAAAGGCCATACAGAATTGTATCGCGGTGCAGAATACGTAGTCGATTTTTTACCCAAAGTGCGTATTGAAGCTGCAGTGTCCGATAATATGGTGGACAATGTAATTGACGCTATTCAACAGGCAGCACGTACTGGTAAAATTGGTGATGGTAAAATATTTGTGACGCATTTAGAACAAGTGGTTCGTATTCGTACCGGTGAATCAGGTGATACAGCTTTGTAAAAATTATGATTATGCTCAAAAATCCATCTAAACTCATCGGGCTACTTAGTCTACTATGTTTAATGAGTAGTACTGTCTTTGCGAAAGATATGCCTATACCTAATAAAGGCGATACGGCTTGGATGATGACTGCAACTTTATTGGTATTGATGATGGCATTGCCTGGACTTGCCTTGTTTTATGGCGGTTTAGTTCGCAGTAAAAATATGCTGTCTGTACTGATGCAGGTTATGGTAACTTTTTGCTTAATATTAGTATTGTGGGTTATTTACGGTTACAGCTTAGCATTTACAGAAGGAAGCGGCGTTATAAGCCCTTTTATAGGTGGCTTTGACCGTTTATTTTTAGCAGGCATTAAAGCAGACAGTGTCGTTGCCACATTTAGTAAGCTAACGGTATTACCTGAATTTATATTCGTAGCATTTCAAGGTACTTTTGCTGGTATTACTTGTGCACTAATTGTGGGTGCATTCGCTGAACGCACTAAATTTAGTGCAGTATTACTATTTATGGTGCTATGGTTTACCTTTGCATACCTACCCATCGCCCACATGGTATGGTACTGGAGTGGCCCTGATGCTTATGTTACAGGTTCAGTAAACATAGAAACAGCTAAAGCAGGTTTGCTATGGCAATGGGGGGCGTTAGACTTTGCAGGCGGCACAGTAGTACATATTAATGCAGGTATCGCAGGCTTAATCGGTGCAATCATTATTGGTAAACGCAACGGCCTAGGCAAGGAAAATATGTCACCGCATAACTTAACACTTTCAATGGTAGGTGCATGCTTATTGTATGTGGGTTGGTTTGGGTTCAATGCAGGGTCAGCTTTAGAAGCAAACGGCACGGCTGGTACAGCATTTATTAACACATTAATCGCCGCGGCTACCGCAGTACTCACATGGACAAGTACAGAATGGTTTCATAAACATCGCCCTAGTATGTTAGGAGCTATTTCAGGTGCTGTTGCAGGCTTAGTCGCTATCACGCCTGCTGCTGGAAATGTCAGTATTGTGGGGGCATTGTGTATTGGGGCAATTGCTGGACCGATATGTTTATGGGGGGTAACAGGTTTGAAAAAGATGATAGGTGCAGATGACAGTTTAGATGTATTTGGTGTACACGGATTAGGCGGTATCATAGGAGCATTATTAACAGGTGTATTTACTGCCCCTACCTTAGGCGGTGTTGGTATCATAGACTGGGTTACTATGGATATATTGCCCGACTATAATATCGTCCAGCAAGTATGGATACAAGCTAAAGCCGTAGGTTTAACTATGGTGTGGTCTAGTATAGTTTCTGTTACCGCGTACACAATCGTTGATAAAACTATTGGTTTACGTGTCAAAGATGAAGAAGAGCGTGAAGGCTTAGACACCCGCAATCATGGAGAAAGCGCGTATCAATTAAGCTAGATTTTTATAGTTTTTATAACTTTTTAAAAATCCTATTTACCTTTTAACTATCTTTTAATTTTAGATAATTCTGATTTTAACAATTAGTTTATTAATTTACTATTTATTTAATTATTTAATTATTTAATTATTTAGTTATTTAGTTATTTAGTTATTTAGTTATTTAATTAGTAAAAATATTAACCTCAGCAACTATAAACTAGTAGACTTTAAACTATGGCTTTTTTAAATACTCCAGATTATTCTCATGCTTCACCTAGAAAAACGGCTGTTTTATTGGTTAATCTTGGAACACCACAAGCCCCAACAACGGCAGCAGTGCGTACTTATTTAGCACAGTTTTTAAGCGATCCACGTGTAGTGGAAATTCCGCGTATGGCTTGGATGATGATTCTACACGGCATTATTTTGCGTGTACGGCCTGCTAAAAGTGCAAAAAAATATGCCACTATTTGGAGTGAAGCAGGGTCGCCTTTAGCCGTTCATACTGCCGCACAAACCCAAGCTTTAGCGATACGTATGCAACAGTGTCACCCCACTATGATTGTGACTTATGCAATGCGTTATGGTAAGCCTTGCTTAACAAAAGTCTTTGATGATTTAGTCAGGCAACAAGGGGTAGACCAATTGTTGGTAGTACCACTGTATCCACAATACAGTGCAACGACTACAGCGAGTATTTGGGACAGTGTATCGCGTAGCATACAAAAATTACGTAACCCGCCCGAGTTGCGTTTAGTTAAACATTATCACGATGATACGGGGTATATTGCTGCTTTAGTTGCACAAGTGCAAGCACATTGGGAGGCACACCCTTGGTCGCACGCCACTAAAAAAATGTTAGTATTAACTTTTCACGGTTTACCGCAACGCAATCTAAATTTAGGTGACCCTTATCATTGTGAATGCCATAAAACCGCCCGTCTATTAAGGGAGGCTTTAGGTTTAGGTATGGATGAAGTGAAAGTCACTTTTCAGTCTCGTTTTGGTCGGGCGGCGTGGTTACAGCCGTATACTGAACCCACACTAATTGAAATGGCAAAAACTCACTCACGTGTAGACGTATTTTGTCCTGGATTTACATCTGACTGCCTAGAAACCTTAGAAGAGATTGCAATGGAAGCCAAAGAAGCTTTTTTAGGGGCAGGCGGTAAAACTTATTTTTATATTCCTGCTTTAAATAGCAATACTTTATGGCTTGATGCTTTAGAAGGTTTAGTGAATCGTCATTTACAAGGTTGGAATACTGCCCACGAGGACAACGCAACTTTAAATCAACGACAAGCAGCTGCGCAGGCAATAGGTGCAATACGTTAATTTTAAAATAAAATATACACAAAACACAATCTTGTATATAAAACACAATCTTATATATACAATATATACAATATATACAATATATAGAATAACATTTAAGCACTATTTATGCACTGCGTTAAAATAAACAATGACTTCTCAAGCACACTCAACTTTAGCATTATCCTCGACTCATTTTAAACAGTCTGACTGTATTGTCAAGCAAGCACAAACTACTTTATTAGCGAATAGTACATTAACGCTGGTGCAAGCAAATAAAGTGCTGGCACTGGCTTGTGGTAGCCGTGCTGATGATGGCGATTTATATTTTGAACAGAAAATATCTGAAGGCTGGGCTTTAGAGGAAGGGCGGGTTAAGTCAGGCAGTTTTTCAATTGATTATGGTGTGGGTTTGCGTGTCGTTGTCGGTGAAAAATCAACTTTTGCGTATTCAGATGACATTTCCTTAAAGGCTTTGCAAGGCGTGGCTAACAGTATGCAATTACAAGATACTGGTTTACCTGCAAAAAAATCAACTAAGAAATTAATAATAGCTACGCCAATAGAACAACGCTTATACAGCACAGATAACCCCATCGGACGGCTTAACTCACCACAAAAAATAGCCTTGCTTGAGAGAATAGAACAATTTGCCCGTGCAATTGACCCACGGGTTAAAAAAGTATCCGCCAGCTTAGGCGGCAGTTACGCGACTGTATTAGTGATGCGTTTAGATGGCCATACCGCTGCTGATATTCGTCCAATGGTACGTGTCGGTGTACAAGTGATTGTAGAACAAGACGGCAGACGCGAAGAGGGCTATGCAGGGGGGGGGGGGGGGTTTGGTATGGAAGAATTAGACGATGGTTTAATTAAACGCTTGGCACAACAAGCCGTTCAGGGAGCTTTAACTAATTTACAAGCTAAACCTGCTCCAGCTGGGACAATGTCGGTTGTCTTAGGCAATGGTTGGCCAGGTATTATGTTGCATGAAGCGATAGGTCACGGTTTAGAAGCCGACCATATTCGTAAAGGCTCTAGTGCCTTTGCAGGAAAGTTTGGTAAGCGTGTCGCTGCTAAAGGTGTCACTGTTGTTGATGATGGCACTTTAAGCCGCAAGCGGGGTTCGCTCAATATTGATGATGAAGGTAATCCTAGTCAACGCACTGTATTAATTGAAGATGGAAAATTAGTGGGCTGTCTACAAGACCGTCTCAATGCTAGACTGATGGGGCAATCAGTGACTGGCAATGCACGGCGTGAAAGCTATGCCCACTTACCGATGCCGCGTATGACTAATACATATATGTTGGGCGGTCATTTAGACAAACAAGATATTATTGAAAGTGTTAAATACGGTATTTACTGCCCTAACTTTGGTGGTGGGCAAGTGGACACCACCAGTGGAAAATTTGTATTTAGCTGTACTGAAGCCTGGATGATTGAAAATGGCCGTATCACTTACCCTGTTAAGGGGGCTACCTTAATTGGCAATGGGCCTGAAGCGCTAAAGTACATTACGCATATTGCTAATGATTTAGCCTTTGATGATGGCATAGGTGTGTGTGGTAAAGAGGGGCAAAGTGTTCCTGTGGGTGTTGGGCAACCTACTGTGCGTATGGAAGGTTTAACGGTAGGTGGGTCAGCCTAATGCGTTTCGTATAGTCAATATAATATAAACCGTGAGCGAATAGTTTGCTGTTGTTATAAGTTTGAAGTTTATAGTTATTTTTTATTGCTTAACTATTTTTAGTTTGTACTTATAAATACACTTATATATGCTTGTATATATTCATATATGCTTGTATGTGTTTATATATTTATGTTATAAATATTTTTATATTTATTTGTACGTTACAAATGCTTTTATGAATACTTTTATGAATATTTTTAACCATTCTGAATTTAATATATATCCTGAACCGCACGTAATGCCGACTTATGGACGCTATCCCATAGCTTTGTCACATGGTGAAGGGGCTTACGTATGGGATATTCAAGGTAGGTGTTTTTTAGACGCTTTATCGGGTATTGCAGTCAATACTTTAGGGCATAGACACCCGCGTTTTATGGCAGCCTTAACCGAACAAATTAATACGCTTATTCATACTTCAAATTTGTATGGTTCACCTTTGCAAGAAAAACTAGCCGCAAAGCTCTGTGCTTTGTCAGGTATGGACAATGTATTTTTTTGTAACTCGGGTTTAGAAGCCAACGAAGCCGCTATTAAAATTGCACGAAAATATGGCAATGATACCTTCCAAGCTGAAGGCAAAGAAAATAGACTGCCTGAAATTGTAGTCTTTGAAAAAGCGTTTCACGGCCGCAGTTTAGCGACCTTATC
The DNA here is from genome assembly GCA_043777895.1 of Betaproteobacteria bacterium. Taxonomy (GTDB): domain Bacteria; phylum Pseudomonadota; class Gammaproteobacteria; order Burkholderiales; family Burkholderiaceae_C; genus JBDLSY01. The sequence goes on from JAYWHD010000153.1 coordinate 32,809, forward strand.
AGCCACAGGCAATGAAAAAGTACAAAAAGGCTTTGCCCCCCTAATGGACGGTTTTGTGCGCGTTCCAATGAATGACATCACTGCTTTACAAGCAAAAGTACACAGTAACCCTAATATTTGTGCTGTATTTATTGAAGCAGTTCAAGGTGAAGGGGGCATTGTTGCTGCACAAGTAGAGTATTTAAAACAATTGCGTACTTTGTGTGATGAGCAAGGCTGGTTATTAATGATTGATGAAGTGCAATGTGGCATTGGCCGTACGGGTAAATGGTTTGCCCATCAATGGGCGGGTATTGTGCCTGATGTCATGCCGCTTGCTAAAGGCTTAGGCGGCGGTATTCCAATTGGTGCCGTAGTAGCCCGTGGTAAAGCCGCGAATGTGTTTGCCGCTGGTAATCATGGGACTACTTTTGGAGGCAATCCTTTAGCAATGCGAGCCGCTTTAGAAGTTATTCAAATTATGGAAGATGACGGTTTAGTTGCCAATGCTATCGCTATGGGTGAACGCATTAAAAAAGGCTTAGAGCAAGCTTTATTAGGAAAAATTGGTATCAATTTAGGCGTTGCTGAAATTCGTGTGCATGGTTTAATGATAGGTATAGTGCTGGAGCAGCCTTGTGCAGATATTGTCAAAGCAGGATTAGCCAAAGGTCTATTGTTTAATGTAACGGCAGAGCGTGTGATTCGCTTATTGCCGCCCTTGATTTTAACAGGTGAGCAAGCCGATGAAATAGTCGCTACTCTTTCAGGCTTAATACACGCATTTTTAGAAAAAAAATCAGTGCAAGGTGTTATATGAATACGGTAGCTAATTCCTTAACCACTAAGCCATTGCGTCATTATTTACAATTTACCGATTTGAATGCGACTGAAATAGCTTATTTATTTACTTTAACCGCTGATATTAAGGCTAAATTTAAGCGTTATGAACGCTATCAGCCTTTGCTTGACCGTACTTTAGCGATGCTGTTTGAAAAAGCATCTACCCGTACCCGTGTTAGTTTTGAAGCAGGGATGTATCAGTTAGGCGGTAGCGTTGTACATTTAACCACAGGCGATAGCCAGTTAGGCCGTGCAGAGCCAATTGAAGACAGTGCGCGTGTGATTAGTCGTATGGTTGATTTGGTGATGATTCGCACCCATGAACACGCTAAAATAGAGCTATTTGCAGCATACAGCCGTGTTCCGGTGATTAACGGTTTAACCAATGAATTTCATCCTTGTCAAATTTTAGCTGATATTTTTACATTCACCGAATTGCGAGGCAGTATTGCTGGCAAAATAGTTGCTTGGGTCGGTGATGGCAATAATATGGCAAGCACTTGGTTGCAAGCCGCACATATACTAGGATTTACCTTGCATATTTCAACACCCAGTGGTTATGAAATTGATTCAAAGTTAGCTGCGTCAGTATCGCCTGATTGTTACAAGACTTTTGTTAATCCACACGATGCTTGTCGTGGTGTTGATTTAGTCACTACCGATGTATGGACTAGTATGGGTTTTGAGTCTGAAAATACAATGCGTAAACAAGCTTTTGCTAATTGGTGTGTAGACAGTACGATGATGGGTTTGGCAAAATCAACTGCTTTATTTATGCACTGTTTGCCTGCTCACCGTGGCGAAGAAGTCACCGCTCAAGTGATTGATGGCGAACAATCAGTCGTATGGGATGAAGCTGAAAACCGTATGCACGTACAAAAAGCTTTAATGGAATGTTTAATTAAACAAACATTTTTTTGATTTTTGATTTTTGATATTACACTTGATGTTACACCTGATATTACGCCTAATTGTATGTTTTTAAAAAAGAAAAAAGCTGTGCCTGCCCCAACACCTGTAGCAATCCCTAAACCGCCTGTAGTTGCTAAGCCGAAAAAAATTCAGCCGTTTTTAAGTAAATGGTTATTTCGTTTGTTTTTTGGTGGATTTTTCTGTGGTGTTTTAGGTTTATTGGTACTGGTTTTAACTATGGTATTAATTTATCCTAAGCTTCCTAGTATGGACGTTGTTACGGATTATCGCCCTAAAATACCGCTTAGAGTTTACTCTGCCGACAATGCTTTACTGGCAGAGTTTGGTGAAGAGCGCCGTACATTTGTTAAGATAAAAGATGTTCCTTTACATATGCGGCAAGCAATATTAGCTATTGAAGATGACCGTTTCTATGACCACATAGGCATTGACATATACGGTATTTTGCGTGCCATTGTTAGTAACTTAAAGGCGGGATCTAAACAAGGTGCAAGTACAATCACTCAACAAGTTGCACGTAACTTTTTTTTAAGCAATGAACGAACGCTTAAACGTAAAATTTATGAAATTTTATTATCACTTAAACTAGAACAACAACTCACTAAAGACCAAATTTTTGAATTGTATATTAATCAAATCTATTTAGGTGAGCGTGCTTACGGCTTTGCCAGTGCTGCACAAATTTATTTTGGTATTCCTTTGAGTCAAGTAAGTATTGAACAAGCCGCGATGCTGGCAGGTATTCCCAAAGCACCTGCTGCCAATAATCCAAGAAAAAATTTCGTTAGGGCTAAACAGCGTTCAAATTATATTTTGGAACGTATGCTAAAACAAGGTTACATTAGCGAAGAACAACACACCAAAGCCCGTGCAAACCCTATGAAAAATGAGATTCGCTACGACTCTTTAGCCAGCGATTTTAAATCAGATTATGTTGCAGAAATAGTACGAAAAACAATGCATGATAAATATGGTGATGCTATTTATAGTATGGGTTTGCAAGTGTACACCACCATTTTAAAAGCCGACCAAGCTGCGGCTTATGCTGCAGTACGTAAAGGTTTGCTTGACTATGACCGTCGCCATGGCTATCGTGGTCCTGAAGGGTTTGTTGCCTTGTCTGCTGAAACTGACGCGCGTGATGACGAAATTAATGATACCTTAGACAATCACCCTGATAATGACCAATTGTTTTCAGCCGTAGTGACTTCTGTTTCATCTAAAAAAATAACGGCTGTTATGCGTAACGGTGAGTCAATTAATATGACAGGCGAAAGTTTGCGATTGGTGTCAAAACACTTAACCGATAAATCAATTGATAATAAACGTATTATTGTAGGCAGTGTCATTCGTGTGATTCAAAATATATTGACAGACAATATGACTCATTGGAGTGTGACGCAAATTCCAGAGGTTGAAGCAGCACATATCGCCATTAATCCTTATAACGGAGCCGTACGTGCTTTAATCGGTGGTTTTGATTTTAATAAAAGCAAGTTTAACCATGTAACCCAAGGTTGGCGACAACCAGGTTCTGTTTTTAAACCGTTTATTTATTCGGCGGCTGTGGACATTGGTTATTCTGGTGGCAGTATTGTGCAAGATACGCCTTTTTCAGTAGATGCAGGTGTAACAGGTGGTAAAGCATGGGAACCAAAAAACTACGATGGTAGATTTGAAGGAGCCATGACGATGGCAGCAGCCTTAGCAAAATCTAAAAATATGGTATCCATTCGCTTAATGCAAGCGGTGGGTGCTAAAGATACACAAGACTGGATTACGCGTTTTGGATTTGAAGCCAGCAAGCATCCGCCTTATTTAACAATGGCTTTAGGTGCAGGAACGACCAATCCATGGCAGTTAAGTCAAGCTTATGCTGTATTTGCCAATGGTGGTTATAAAGTCAATGCGTTTATTATTAACAAAGTACTAGACGGTAAAGGCAATGTTTTAATGCGAGCTAAACCTAAGTTGGCCAATGATGAAGCTAACCGCGTAATTCCAGTAGAAAATGCTTATACAATGCACACTTTATTGCAAGGAGTGGTTAATTATGGGACTGCGACCCGAGCAAATGTATTAAAGCGAGCCGATTTAGCAGGTAAAACGGGGACGACTAATGACGCGTTTGATGCTTGGTTTGGCGGTTATGCCAGTCAAGTCGTAGGTGTTACGTGGGTAGGGTTTGATACACCAAAAAGTTTGGGTGACAAAGAAACGGGTGGTGGCGTAGCTTTGCCGATTTGGATTGAGTATATGGCAAAAGTACTACCGAATATTCCTGAAGAAATTCGTAAAGCACCGCCGAAAAAAAGTATTGTCAATAAAGATGAAGCGATTGACGGAGACCCACCTACTGAAGAGGAAGCTGATTCTACAACACTAGCTGATGCTGCTGCCCAGCTAGTGTCTTCATCGGTTGATACTTTGCCGCCGCCCAGCCCTGTAATAGAGCCTGTTGCACCTTAATAGAGCTTATAAATAGATAAATAATATAGATATTAAACAACAATATATATGATGACTCACTTAAGAATATATTTTCCCAAAACAGTACGTGTTGCAATAGGGGCATTGTATTTAATGAGTATGCCCTGTTTTGCTGGTTTATTAGACGACAACGAGGCACGTAAAGCTATTTTAGAATTGCGTACAGAAGTGCGGCAACGCGATGCACAACATACTGAAAAGAATAATCAGTTAAGTATCAATTTAACCCAGGAATTAGCACAACACGCTAAACAAAACCAACAGTTGTTTGAAGAGGTTAATATACTTAAACGGACTATTTTAGATTTAAACAATATGCTAATACAAACAAAAGAAGCCAACGCCCGTTTGTCAGGACAGTTAGAATTGTTGGTGAATCAACAACAAAATTATGCGACAGATTTAAACAAGCAAACGGTTATTTTACAAACCTATCAAGCAAAATATCTTGAACAAACCGCTAATTTAGACAAAAGATTGGCTCAACTAGAACCCAGTAATATTGATAAACCCCAAGAACCTGCTGCTGAACGCAACGAAGCATTTGATTTTAATGCTGCATTAGCACAGTTTAAAGCGGCGAATTATTTAGCATCAAGCCAGTCATTTACAGCTTTTATAACGCAGTATCCCCGCAGTGAATTATTAGCTAATGCTTATTTTTGGTTAGGCAACGCACACTATGCACACCGTGATTCTAAGGCTGCCATTGCGGCACTGAATACTTTGTTAGTACAGTTTCCTGATTACGCCAAAGCGGCAGAAGCATCATTAACTTTAGCCCAAAGTTACGAAGATATAGGCGATATTAAACGCAGTCAAGACATCTATCAGTCTATTATTACTAAATTCCCTAATACGGCTGCCGCTCAAACAGCATCCCAAGCATTGCCTAAAAAAGCAGTATCGCCTATTAAAAAAATAATGCTTATGCCTAAGAAAAATTAAACATTACCGTCCTAATACCGCGTGCAATATAAACCGTGAGCCCACATACGACAATAGTAATAAACCTGTTGCACTCCAAACAGCAATGCACAGGCTTAAACCACGCCAAGCATATTTTTGATACCCATAAGGAATAGCTAACCATACCAATAAACTGATGACACTTAAGATGGTTTTATGTTCAAAACGAAAAAATCCGTTATAAGTCCCTAATCCAATGGTCAATAGTAATAGCCCAGCCGTCCCAATGCTTTGATGGATTAACAAGCGTTCTAATACCACCAATGGGGGGCAGTGCCGTGTGAGTCGCTTTGCCCAGTTCGCACTGACTGCTTGACGTTGTTTTAAAATAGTTTGTAAACCTAATAATAACAGAGCGTGTCCTGTAGCCAATAATGCAACGCCGTGGGCTGCAATACCCATCAAAACATGTAAAATGCCTGCGACACTAATAGGTAAAGCAAATGTAGCAGGTAAATACTCACCCAATACAACAGCCAATGCTGGCAAACTTAAAGCGAATGGACGCAAACTATCAATGGCTATAAAGCGAGACTCTATTATGAATAAATACATACCGACACAAGCGGCTAAACTAAGCCCTTGTGCATAGCCAAATGCTATGCTGCCTATTGGTTGTAACAGTGTAAATAACAACAGCAGTGTATGAGACACAGTAGTTATTATTAAGGCGGCATCTTGCCAATAAGGTATTTTTAAACAGCTATCACGGCAAGTATTGTGTTGCCATGCTAAATACGCCAAACTTGTGTACGATATACCTACACAGACTGCTAAAAAAATAAGTCCGCTAAAATAATATTTCATATTAACTCAATTTAATAATTTAAGAACCTGTAATTTAATAACTTGTAACTTAGTAACTTAGTAACTTAGTAACTTAATGACTTGTAACTTAATAATTTAATAACCCATCACTCTTTAAATAAAGATACTCATTTTATGGCAAATACTCTAACTGAAAAATTATCACAAATTGTTAAAACAATGCGTGGTCAATCTCGAATGACTGAATCAAACACCGCTGATATGCTGCGCGAAGTTAGATTAGCTTTATTGGAAGCCGATGTTGCTTTGCCTGCTATACGTGATTTAATCGCTCATGTTAAAGAAAAAGCCTTGGGTGAGGCAGTCATAGGTAATTTAAACCCTGGTCAAGCCCTTGTCGGCGTGGTTCAACAAGAATTAGCCCGTTTAATGGGCAGTGATTTAGACGAAAAATCACGGCTTATTAATTTAGCTTGCCAACCGCCTGCGGTTATTTTAATGGCAGGTTTACAAGGGGCAGGTAAAACTACGACTACAGGCAAACTCGCTAAATGGTTAGTAGACCGTAAGAAAAAAGTATTGACTGTTTCAGCGGACGTATACCGTCCTGCGGCAATTGAACAATTAAAAATGGTGACGGCACAAGCGGGGGCAGACTGGTTTGAATCGGACTCAACGCAAACACCTAGTGATATTGCTGCCGCTGCATTAAAATATGCAGGTATTCAGTTTTATGATGTACTTTTAGTGGATACTGCAGGCCGTTTAGGCATTGATGCTTTGTTAATGCATGAGATTCAAGGCTTACATAAACAGCTTAACCCTATTGAAACTTTTTTTGTAGTTGATGCTATGCAAGGGCAAGATGCCGTCAATGTTGCTAAAGCGTTTGGAGATGCTTTGCCTTTGACGGGCGTTATTTTAACTAAAACTGATGGTGATTCACGGGGTGGTGCTGCTTTATCGGTGCGTCATATTACGGGTAAGCCGATTAAATTTTCAGGGACTAGTGAAAAAATTGCAGGTTTAGAAGCGTTTGATGCTGACCGTATGGCTCAACGTATTTTAGGTATGGGCGATATTTTATCTTTAGTTGAAGAAGCCAGTCAAGCCATTAATGTAAAAGAGGCAGAAAAATTAGCTTTAAAAATGAAAAGCGGTGCTCGTTTTGATTTAGACGATTTTAAAGCACAAATTGCACAAATGAAAAATATGAGTGGTATGGCTAATTTGATGGATAAATTACCTGCCAGTATGCAAGCTGCAGCCAGTAAAGTAGACCCTAATGCCGCTGTTAAACGGGTTGCTTTAATAGAAGGTATGATTAATAGTATGACTGTTAAAGAACGCACACAGCCTGAACTCATTAAAGCGACTCGTAAAAAACGTATTGCTGCGGGTAGTGGTACTAGCGTACAAGAAGTCAATAGAATGCTGAATGAGTTTGACCAAATTAGTGGTTTAATGAAAAAAATGCAAAGTTCAGGTGTGGGAAAAATGATGAAAGCAATGGGTAAAATGGGCGGTGCCGGCGTACAAAATGCAGCCAGTGGTTTAATGGCTCGATTAGCTGGGCGTAATTAATCTAAAAATTCAAAACTAATAATTCAAAACTGAT
>JAYWHD010000154.1:0-2134 GCA_043777895.1 Betaproteobacteria bacterium
ATCGGTACTGTTTAAAGTGTTTAATGGCCTGCCCATTTGTTGCAACAAAGGCAATACCTGTGCATAAGGAATATGCAAGTCTAATACGTGCGGTACATCAGGCCCACCGCCTAAAGCTGAAGCCGTCAATAAATTAAGTAAAGGGTAACTGGCAACATCAGTTGGTACTTTCGCAGCCGCTATTTTATAGCCCAGCAAAGGCTGTGTCCACGCATTTTGCATGTCTAATGTGGGTTTTTTAGAGTCGCCCGCTATTTTAGCGACTTCATACGCCAATACTAAATCAAAACGGTCTTTGGTAAACACCATATAGGCAGGCCTGCCACTGGCTACAGTATTTAAACCATACAATAAAGCTGCCAGCTGTACGCAAACAATTACTGCTAAATCAAATTTTAAAGTCTTTTTTAGAGGTTTATAAACGATTAAAGTTAATAAAGGGCCTAATAAAATATCAATACCTAACATCATCATAAAAATAGGGCCAACCTCCAAAGCATTAGACAAAGGTGTTGGATACCAAACGCCATATACCAAGCCTACACTCATTAAAGCCACCGCAACGCTAACGGCTAAGTGAATCGCTGCTGCAGTTAAATTATGACGGTTAAAGAATTTTATATAGTGCATTTTTAATAATCCTACGCTGTTATTTATAAAGATATTGTTTATATTATTTAATATCTTTATATTTTGTATTTTGTATTTTGTATTTTATATTTTTATTCACAACTTGAAGGCAAATAACTATCAATTTGGTTGTTGTTTTTAAGACTAGAGGTATACCAACCGCCTTGTAAACCAGTAAACGTGGTGGCAAATTTATGACAGACCAAGCGGTACGCACCCAAAGTACGCCCTAAGGAAAATACAATGTAAGCATCTTGAAGTGGATTTGCCACGGGAGCACCATTAAAAAAATGTGCATAGACCGAACAACCCGTATTAACGAAGCCACCGCCTGTTACAGGAACAATACTGCTAGGGGAAACACCAGGTGGGCCCATAACTACTTTATCAACATATTTGCCACGAATGTCTGTCGCAACAGAAACACCGTAACCGCCTGTACTACTGTTATCAAAACATCTATTGTCTTCATACGCTTGAATCATGCCGTTTCGTACACCATTGACAAGGCTAAATGCTTCAAGCGTTTGAGTTTTGGCAATATATTGGTTGTATTGCGGAATCGCAATCGCTGCCAAAATACCAATAATCGCAATCACAATCATCAGTTCAATTAAAGTAAACCCGTGTTGAATAGTACGCAACATGACAGTCTCCTAAATGATGTAAAAAAACCGCCCTTTTGAGGCGGTTTGAAAAACGAATAACTAATTAAACTAAGAATTATTCGCAAGTATTTGGTAGTAACTTATCAGCCAGTGCTGAAGTTACGGTTACACCCGTAGGTAATCCACCAAGAATTGTGGTTGCTGTTCTTAAGCAAGTCATACGGTATGCACCAGCTGTTTGCATTAATGCGTAGCCAATGGAAGCACTTTGTAATTCCTTAACTGTAGGGCCAGTTGCTTTGAATACAACTGTAGCACCGCAACCAGTTGATGTGTAAGCAGCACCAGAAACAGCAGCAGCAGCAACAACCCCTGTTTTACCGTTAGTAGTCACACTAAAAACATATTTACCAGAAATATCGGTATTTAAAGGAATACCATCAGCTAATGTTGCTAGTGTAGTATTGTCATTGCACTTACCAACAGAATATCCATTAACCATTCCAGAACGAAGACCGTCTGATAAAGATGTTGCTTCAGCTATTTGTGCTTGAGCAATAAAAGCTTTGTATTGCGGAATTGCAATGGCTGCCAAAATACCGATAATTGCAATCACAATCATCAACTCAATTAATGTAAACCCTTTTTGAATAGTACGTAACATGATTATCTCCTGATGTGTTAAATAAAAATATCTTACAAAAAACTGTTTTTAAAAGTTTGCTTTACAGCGATTACCGTTGTCTGTAACTTTGTAAGCTGAACGAATTATAAACCTATAAAAATAAATACTGCACACAAAAAACGTTTGTTTTATAAGGCTTTAACGGATTATTCGCTCAATAAACCATTTAATAAACCGAATCAAAAACAAAATATTTTAGACAAAAAATAGG
>JAYWHD010000155.1:0-5884 GCA_043777895.1 Betaproteobacteria bacterium
TACTTAAATGCTTTGCTTGTATTTAATAGCGTATCTTTAGCCGTTACACCTGTTACATTGCCTTGAGCATCATAGGTATAATCGGTACTTAAATGCCCAACTTTAATCTGCACCAGCAATTTAAATTGAGTATGCCAAACAGTTGAACATTAATATGGACTTACAAGCGAAGGGTGATTGATGTTTATGTTTAGTTAGGTTAGTTAAATACCCAGTAACCGACTGGGTACGGGTGTATATTAATATATGTTTATAACCTGTGTCTATGTATGAATAACAGAATTTGCATTGGGTTTTTAGTGGATTTTCATTTTTTCATTTTTTCATTTTTAAAACAGTGGGGGGCGGGGCGGTCAGCCCCTCAAGAAAAACCCTCTGTAACTTTTTGTAAATGAAAAAAATAATTTTAGCCCATTACATTACTTTTTTAGTGAAAAAATGAAAAAATGAAAATTTTCTTTTGTAACCCGCATTCCGCCTCACTTTCTTTTTTGCATTTTCATTTTTATTTTCATTTTCATTTTTAGTTTTTTATTTTGAAAATTGAAAATTCTCCCTAGTTTTTTACTTTGTAACAAGAAAGTTACAAACAAGTTGTATTTGTCCTGCTCTTGTGCCTATAAAAAATGAAAATGAAAATGAAAATGAAAATGAAAATCCAGTTTCTATATTCCTGTGTAGAATATAAGAACATACCATACAGGAATATACCCTGCCTAAACAGGGTATATGTTAAGGGTTGTTATGCCACTGCACGGCGTGCAGTGGGGGGGTGTAAAATCGTATGCTTTAGACTTTGCCACATCATGGCATACGATGCCTAATTGTGTAATGCAAGTTTGCTATGCTTCATTACCCGCCCTTATTGTGCAGTTGTATGCTATATAAGATTTATTTTATACACGGATTTTTATTCAGCAGTAATAGATACGTTGAGTATATTACAATCGCAGTGATATTATACCGTGTTATGTTATGGTTTTATAGTTGTGCCTAGTGTAATAAGCTAGTAAGCTAGTAAGCTAGTAAGCAAAGCAGTAGCTAAGCAGTAGCCTTAGCAGTAGCTTAAGTAGGAACTATAAAATCAAATTGTTAAAGATAGATAATCAATATAGCTAAAGTTATAACACCGACTAATGCCAAAGTTACAACACCAACGTAATTACCCGCATAAGACTGTACACACATAACGAATTGTTATGGGCTTATGCTATACATCTATATATAAGTATTGTTAAAAGCTCTTGTTTAAAAGCACTTAACAATACACACCCGCAAAAATGCGGGTGGGTGGTTATTATTACACTGATAAATATTTAATAATGCACTTGTTTAAGTTAGTAGCTTGCTTAATACTTGCATCGCTAAAGTACGCGTCATGATTAGGTTGTGGTAAATTGTTTACATCTTTGCACAATAATTTATTATATTTTAAATATAATTCAAGTGCCTATTATATAATCATTAGTACTTTATTTATAAAGTAAAGTTACAATATTAAGTCATAATACTATAAACACTATACAAAACAATAAAAACATTATGAAACTATGTCATTTTAATATCGGTTTAGAGCAGCCATTCTTTTTAATCGCGGGCCCTTGTGTCATTGAATCTGAACAATTACAAATGGATACGGCAGGTATTTTAAAAGAAATAACTAGCAAACTGAATATTCCGTTTATTTTTAAAAGTAGTTATGACAAAGCAAATCGTTCCAGCGGCATATCACCGCGTGGGCCTGGTATTGATAAAGGTTTGGAGATTTTGGCAACAATACGCCGTGAACTCAATATACCTATATTGACTGATGTGCATAGCATTGATGACATTACTCAAGTAGCCAGTGTGGTTGATGTTTTACAAACGCCTGCATTTTTGTGTAGGCAAACCGATTTTATTCACGCGGTTGCTACTTGCGGTAAACCTGTAAATATTAAAAAAGGGCAGTTCCTTGCCCCGTGGGACATGGTCAATGTGGTTGAAAAAGCCCGTACTGCTGCTAAAAATAAAGGTTTAGAGGCTGATAATTTTATGGTCTGTGAACGTGGCGTCAGCTTTGGTTATAATAATTTAGTTGTAGACATGACAAGTTTAGCAGAAATGCGTAAAACCAATGCTCCTGTTGTGTTTGATGTGACTCATTCGGTACAAAAGCCAGGCGGTTTAGGTACTTCCAGCGGCGGTACGCGTGAAATGATTCCCGTATTAGCCCGTGCAGGCATTGCTGCAGGTGTGGCAGGGCTATTTATGGAAACACACCCAAATCCTAATAATGCTCATAGTGATGGGGCAAATTCAGTGCCTTTACACCATATAAAAGCGTTGTTAGAAACTCTATTGGAGTTAGATATTGTCGTAAAACGCCGTAGTATTCAGGGGTTTTTAGAAAATTCTATTAATGAATAACAGCTTTTAATGTTTAATGTTTAATAGAATTCTTTCAAAACTATTTAAATATATTTGATATTTATTAAGCTTTAAAACTTAAAGTTTGAATCACGATTTTCACAACTTAAAAAGTTTAAAAAGTTTAAAAAATTAAAAGATTTAAAAAGTTAAATCCTATTTTATCCTTTAATCTTAAAAGTCCTGATTCTAAGCATTATTAAGCATTATTTATAGAGTAAACCGCAGCTGTAGCAACGTATATAAGGAGCTTATGATGTCTAATTCTAATGTTTATACACCGCCTTTACGTGACCAACAATTTGTACTGCACGAGTTACTAAACGTAGAAAAAATATACGCCGAAATACCGCTATTTGCCGATGTAGATATCAATACGATTAATCAAGTGTTAGAAGCCGCAGGGGATTTTTGCACACACATATTGCAACCAATTAATGCGGCAGGTGACCAACAAGGCTGTTTGTTAAATACAGATACTCATACCATTCAAACACCTGACGGCTTTAAGGCAGCTTATGTTGAGTTTGTAAAAGGTGGTTGGAGTGGTTTAACCGCTCACCCCTCTTATGGCGGACAAGGGTTACCCCGATTGTTAGAAGTTGCTTTTTTTGAAATGATGTACGCCAGTAATCAAGCTTGGGCGATGTATCCTGGTTTAGCCCACGGGGTGTATATGGCACTAGAAGCCCACGGGTCAATGGAGCAAAAACAGCGTTTCTTACCTAAACTTGTTTCAGGTGAATGGCTGGGTACAATGTGTTTAACTGAACCGCACTGCGGCACAGATTTAGGCTTAATTACCACTAAGGCTTTACCGCATATTGATGGTGTTAGCTATGCACTTACGGGTAGTAAAATTTTTATTTCAGCAGGTGAACACGATTTATCAGACAATATTATTCATTTAGTATTGGCTAAACTGCCCAATGCACCTGAAGGCAGCAAGGGGATTAGTTTATTTGTCGTCCCTAAATTTCAGATAGATGATGCAGGGCAAATTATTAAAAATACCGAGGGTATCTATGAACGAAACCCCGTTTACTGCACAGGATTAGAGCATAAAATGGGGATTAATGGCAACGCGACTTGCCAGCTTTCTTTAGAAGGTGCAACGGGTTATCTCGTCCATGAGCCTAATAAAGGTTTACAAGCGATGTTTGTAATGATGAATGCAGCACGCTTAGGCGTAGGTATGCAAGGCTTAGGTATCACTAATATGGCGTATCAAATGGCTAAAAACTATGCCAAAGACCGCTTGCAAGGACGCAGTTTAAGTGGCGTAAAACTAGCTAATAAACCCGCTGACCCCATTATTGTTCACCCAGATGTACGGCGTGCTTTATTAACTGCGAGGGCTTATGCCGAAGGGGGACGAGCAGTCGGATACTGGGTTGCACAACTCATTGACCAAAGCCAAAACCATACTGATGCCATTGTACGGCAAACTAGCGAACAATTATTAGGGCTGATGACGCCTGTTGTCAAAGCCTTTATGACTGACAATGGTTTTCAGTGTGCCAGCGATTGTTTGGGTGTCTTTGGAGGACACGGCTATTTACGCGACTGGGGTATAGAGCAATTGGTACGCGATGCCAGAATTAATATGATTTATGAAGGAACGAATGCGATTCAAAGTTTAGATTTATTGGGACGGAAAGTCCTCAAAGACCAAGGGGCAGCACTTAGTTTATTTGGTAAAGAAGTTGAAGTGTTTTTAAATGAAGCCGCCGTTGATATTGATATGCTGGATTTTACGATGCCGTTAATGGCGTTAGGGCAAAAAATACCGAAACTTACTAGCCATATTGGCGTTAAAGCTATAGCGAACCCAGACGAAATAGGGGCTGCCAGCGTGGATTATTTACGGATTTTAGGGCATTTAGTGTATGGGTATTTTTGGGCAAGAATGGCAAAAGTTGCATTACAACAGATTAAAACTGCCCAGCAAAACAACACTGAAACCGATACATTTTATGTGGCTAAACTGCATACTGCCCGATTTTATTTTCAAAAATTAATGCCTGAAGTAGACAGTTGTATTGCCCGCATTAAAGCAGGTGGTAGCAGTGTTATGGCAATGCCAGACAGTTTATTTTGATTAATTTAACCGCATTATTAAGATTACAAATTAACCTAAGAAGATTAAAGATTAATTAAATCAATTTAAATCAATTAATTTAATTGCGTTATATTAGGTCATATTAAACCGTGTTAAACCATACTTTTTAATATAGGTTCAACCGCTTGCCATTCTAGATTGTCAGACAGTTCATAAAAGAAACAAGACTCTCGTCCTGTGTGGCAGGCAATACCACAGTTTTGGTTTATGCTTAACAATATAACATCGCCATCACAATCAGTGCGTATACTGTGTACTGATTGTGTGTGTCCTGACTCTTCGCCTTTTCGCCATATTTTTTGACGGCTTCGGCTGTAGTAAACCGCTTGTTTGCTAGTAACGGTCATCATTAACGAATCCAAGTTCATCCATGCAACCATTAGTATTTTATGTGTTTGATAATCTTGAGCGATGGCTGGAATTAAGCCATTTTCATCAAAGCGTAAGCGGTCTATCCAATCGGTTGATAACATAAAATGATTAAAATTAGATGGTTTTTAGAGTGTATGGATTATTATTAAATTAGTTAAATATATTTAAGTATCTTTAAAAATTTAAACCTTGAGTATAAGGTATAAAGCAGGTATAAAGCCCTATTTTTTTAAACTCTTTAAGTTTCTAAAACCCATAAACTAAACTAGTATTTTGATATATTTAATATGATTGTGAGAAACCTACTTCTTCTTACCATAAATAAAAGCAACTGCTAATGTACCCACAGTCGCTGTAGCAATAACGCCCCCCAACCACGACAAGCCATTTAAACCCGCATAAATTCCACCAAAAATGCCCGCTAAACCTATAATCAGGGCAAATAAAAGCCCACAAATTCGTTCTATGAAAATAAATATATTTGATTGTTTAACTCTAGAACGACGACTTTCTGTTTCTAAGGTAGTTTGTTGAACAACAAAATCAACTAAGTCTGGACGAAACTGATGTAGTTTTTCTAAATCAATGACTGGCAATAAAGGTGAATCACTGGATTGATGGCTAACCATCATTTCGGCGTTGGTTGACCCAGCACGCACATGAGTAGACTTATTGCTCATACTGTTTAACTGCATGTTTCATATCATTTGCAACCGTTTGCCAATCATTGGCTAAATTGTCTCTATCGGCTTTAAAGCCGCCGTCATCAAACAAGTAATCTCGTTTTGAATGAAAAAAGTTAAACGAGATTTTTTTTAAAAGAAAAATTAAAAATTTATTCATAATTATTTTTTTAAGTTATATTAATATATATTAAATATTATAAATTATATATAAATCACACGAATAATTATGTCGCTATTTGCTGCCCTAAACACCGCCCAATCTGAAGAAGATGTCAAAGATGCTTATATTAAAGCC
>JAYWHD010000156.1:0-5877 GCA_043777895.1 Betaproteobacteria bacterium
GGGCGTTTATTTGAAATTGATACCGCTTTACGCCCCAATGGTCAAGCAGGTATGATGCTTACCACCTTGAATGCTTTTACTGAATATCAAATAGGGCAAGCTGCAGGTACACATGCTTGGCTATGGGAACATCAAGCAATTAGCCGCGCACGTTTATGTGTGGGTACTTCGTGTTTACGGCAGTCGTTTAATCAATTACGTCAAACAATATTATGCTTACCGCGCGAAGAATCCCTACTTAAGTCTGAAGTGATGACTATGCGTCAGCGTATTGCTTTAGATAAAAAAAATTATGTTCCAGATTTGTTTTTTGATGTGAAACACAGTAAGGGAGGTATGATAGATATTGAATTTGCTGTACAGTATGCCGTCTTGCATTATGCTGCACAGTATCCTGATTTATGCAAAAATATTGGCAATGTAGCACTGCTTAAACTAATGAATCAAATAGGCTTAATACCCATAGAATTAGCGGATACAGTCGGTGCATTGTACAAAGAACTACGGGAAATTCAGCATCGCTGCCAACTACAATTACAACTACACAGTTTAGTTAATCAAACTGTACTGATTGAGACAGGCTTATTAAATAAAGTAAATTCAGTAAAAATATTATGGCAAATATTAAAGATAGAATGATTACTGTGCTAAATAATATAAACAGTTAATGTATAAATAGTTAATGTATAAAGTCTATTCGTACAAATACTACTGTTTGCGTTGAATAGTGTCATATTCGGCAGTTTTACCCAATTGAGCGATTAAAACCTCGCCATATCCAACTGATAATTTAAACAAATTATTTAATGGTATTGCCAAAAAATAACTCCATAAACACCGTATAACACCCGCATGAGTAATAATCAGTATTTTTTTATACTTAGTAGAGCTATTAGGATTTAAATTGTCTCTTAAAGACTCAAAAAATGAACTGGTACGTTTGAATAAGTCAGCCAAATTTTCACCATTATTGGGTCTAATATAAACAAAGTCACTCATCCATTCGTTAAGAACCGTTGGATCTAAGCTATTCCATTCTTTGTTTTCCCAGTCACCAAAATTAAGTTCCATCAAAGCATTGTCAATTATTACATTTTTTTTGTTGATACCCAAAGCTTCAGACAATAAAGTACAACGGTGTAGTGGGCTACAAAAGACAATATCAAAATCATCAGGTAGTTGTTGCTTGAGTTGCTGTGCATCATGCAAAAAGCTATCCGCTAACGGTACGTCAGTTTGACCATAGCATTTATTTTTACTGATTAATACAGGCGTATGACGTACTATGTAGAGTTGAATCATTTGTGCTACTTTAAATATAAATAATGAATAGGATTTAAAAAAACTAATATACGGCTGCTTAAATATACTTAAATATACTTAAAAAACTAAGTAAACAAAAACATTCAGCAATTTGTTCAACTGCCCCTAAACAGTCACCAGTGTAGCCATTAATCCAGCGTTCAAAATAGCGTTTTGCAGACACAACTAAAGCAATCAGCGGCATTAAAACCAAAGAAAACTGCCAATGCAGCATACATAAAAACAGTACAGGCAGTAAACCAAAAAAAGATGCACCTAACAGCTCTATGTATCCGTGTTTATCGGCAATAGGCTTCGCTTTACTGTCTTCATTTTCTTTACAATAATTAGAGCAAAACACCAAGCTAATAGCTGATAACCTGGACAATGCGTGATAACTTATAAATAATAATAATAAAATACTATAACGCTTAACCATTAAATACCTATCAATATCAAGGTTAATATTAAGACTATTAAAAATATTAAAATCATTAAAATTATTAAAATTATTAAAATAATAGGTATGATTATGACTGTACGCCTGAATACTCATTTGCTTAGTACCATAATCGTCAAATATACAATCAATTACGGCAACTAATGCTAAGTACTTCAAGAACAGTAAAAAACTCAACGCGATAACACCATACGCACCAATACGGCTATCTTTCATAATGTCTAAAATTTTTAACTTAGTCCAACCACCGCCAAAACCATCAAATGTGTCCGCTAAACCATCTTCATGAAACGCACCTGTAACCAATACACCCGCAAGCAAAGACAATAAAGCCGCAATGGATACATTGAATAAATATAAAGCAACACAAAAAGCAATAAATGATATAAACCCAACAATCCAGCCTATTAAAGGAAAATACCGTGATGCTTTATTTAAAGTATTCGCCACATAATCATCATTTTTCGGACAAGGAATACGCGTATAAAACATAAGTGCCGTAAAAAATATACGCCATTCTTCTTTAATACAGTTTTGTATAGACTTAATAGTTGACATTAAATAGGTTTAATATTGGGTAGATACGCCAGCTGTTTTAAAACTTGCCATATTGTTTAAAAAAGTGACTGCACTTTCAATAATTGGATAAGCCACAGCACAGCCTGAACCCTCACCTAAACGCATACCTAGCTTTAATAGTGGCTCAACTTTTAGATAGTTTAATAAATTTTGATGACCGTACTCATCACTTAGATGGCAAAAAATAGCATTTTTAATAATATCTGGATTAATTGTATATGCAACTAAAAAAGCACTGCTGGCAATAAAACCGTCCACTAAAATAAGCTGGTTGTATTCAAAAGCAGCTAACATTGCACCACACATCTGTGCAATTTCAAAACCACCGACTGATTGCAAAATAATTTTTGGGTCATTTAAATCGCCGTGATACTGCTTTGCTTTTTCTAATACTTCAATTTTATGTTTAAATTGTATATCGCTAATCCCTGTACCTTTTCCAACACACAACTGAAGCGGTAGACGGCATATATAGCTCATAATTAAAGCCGCAGACGAGGTATTGCCTATTCCCATTTCACCAAATCCAACAATATTACACCCCGTTTTAAATACTGTATCCGCAGTATTTTGCCCATAATCTAAACACTGTTGTAACTGATTCACTGTCATAGCTGAATGGTGTAAAAAACTATGTGTGCCTTTGCCTACTTTGGCATAAATAAGCTTTTTAGTCGCTTCTTGACTAAAATCAAAGTTCACACCCGCATCAACAATATACAATTGCAGATTATTTTGTTTACAAAACACATTAATGGCTGCCCCACCTTGTAAAAAATTCATAACCATCTGAAAAGTAACTTCTTGTGGATAGGCACTAACCCCTTCATTTGCAATACCGTGGTCACCCGCAAATACTACAATACTGGGTGACTTCAAAATAGGTGTCAGGCTATTTTGTACTTGTGCGATTTGTAAGGCCAATTGTTCAAGCATTCCTAAAGCAGCGACAGGTTTAGTTTTTAAATCAATCGCTTGTTGTATAAGCTGTTTCGTCAATGGCTCTATTTTCATTTTTATATCATTTTAAAAAAGGTTTATTTTATTGTATAAATAATACATAATTATTGTTTGTTATTTATTGTTTATTATTATTTATTGTTTATTATTATTCATTGTTAGAATCATGATTTTTAAGATTAAAGAATAAAACAGGATTTAAAAATCTTTAAAATCCTTAAATCTTTAAAATCCTTAAATCTTTAAAAATCTTGATTCAGATTTTTAGTTTTAAAGTAGTAGGTTTTTATATTTATATTTTTTATATTTTTTATATTTTCTTAAAAACTAAACTGCCATTAGTACCCCCAAACCCAAAGTTATTTTTAAGTGCTACATTAATATTCATATCTCGCGCAGTATTTGCACAATAATCTAAATCACATTCTGGGTCTTGATTAAAAATATTAATAGTAGGTGGTGATATTTGATGAGCAATTGACAATACCGTAAATACCGACTCAATACCACCTGCCCCGCCTAATAAATGCCCCGTCATTGACTTAGTAGAGTTAATCACTAAATCATATGCAGACGAACCAAACGCAGCTTTAATCGCTTGTGTTTCATTGACATCACCCAACGGTGTAGACGTGCCGTGAGCATTTAAATACTGTACTTGTTGTACATTAACGCCCGCATTGTGTAGTGCCGACAACATTGCACGGCGTGGGCCATCCATACTGGGGGCAGTCATGTGACCTGCATCGGCACTCATACCAAAGCCACTCACTTCGGCATAGATGTGTGCACCACGGGCTTTGGCGTGTTCATATTCTTCTAGCACTATTACGCCTGCCCCTTCGCCTAAAACAAAGCCATCACGGTCTTTATCAAACGGGCGACTCGCCGTAGCAGGGTCATCATTGCGAACACTCATAGCCCTCATAGAAGCAAACCCGCCCACACCTAAAGGCGATATTGCACCCTCTGCACCACCACACACCATCACATCAGCATCACCATATTCAATCATACGCGCACTAATCCCAATGGCATGCAAACCTGTAGTACACGCCGTGACTACTGAAATATTAGGCCCTTTAAAGCCATATTTAATAGAGACATGCCCTGAAATCATATTGATAATACTGGCAGGCACAAAAAATGGCGTAATACGGCGTGGTCCTTTAATTCTGTATTCTTCATGCGTTGCTTCAATCATCGGCAAACCGCCGATACCAGAACCAATATTACAACCTATTCGTATTGCGTCCGCTTCACTTAACGCATCACCCGTGGGCAAGCCCGAATCAACCACGGCTTGCATTGCAGCAGCAATACCATAATGAATAAAAGTATCCATAGTACGGGCTTCTTTCGCTGTCATATAATCTTCAACATTAAAGTCTTTGACTTCTCCTGCGACTTTACAGGCAAACGCCGTTGCATCAAACTTAGTAATTAAACCAATACCCGTTTTACCTGCTACTAAATTATTCCAAGCCATTTGTACTGTGTTGCCTACGGGACTAATCAAACCTAAACCTGTAACAACGACACGACGTTTACTCATGTTAAACTCCAAAAAACTTAAATAATATACTAATCATCACAGTAAAAACGGCGCAATTGCGCCGCTAAACTTTAAAAGCTACTCAATAAATAACCATTAAGCTTTGCTATTGGCTACTGCATAATCAATGGCTAACTGAACGGTTACAATTTTTTCAGCATGTTCATCTGGAATTTCCATTCCAAACTCATCTTCCAAAGCCATAACTAGCTCAACATTGTCTAATGAATCAGCACCCAAATCAGCGGTAAAAGAAGATTCGTTTTTTACTTCGGCTTCAACAACACCCAATTGTTTAGCAACAATTTTAATAACACGTGCTGCAATCTCATTGTTTGTAATCTCATTACTCATAGGTGGCTCCTCCAGAGCGTTATATAAAATTTAATAGGGCTTAGTAAGTGTTAATATTTTTTAATTAAAAGATAATATTTTAACGTGCTATAGGTTTTTATGTATTACTTTATGTATTACTTACTAGACTTCTTTTAAAAATATTAAAAAATATATTTCTTAAGGTTTTTTAAAGACTATTTAGATTTTCAATCCTGCTTATCCTTTAATCTTAATAATCCTGATTCTAAAGTGTATTTATATTTAATACTTAGGTTATTTAGGTTTTTAATCCCGATTCTAAAGTGTATTTATATATTTTTAATATCAGAATCAGGATTTATAAGATTTTAGGATTAATAGGATTATTTAAATTTTATTAAAATACAATTTTTACATCTTCTTTATAGTTTTGTAAGGTTGAGTTTAAACTGGCTGTCCAGCCGTCAATAAATACTTTACCATTTTTAATAGCATTTGAATAATCTTCATTGCTTATTTTGTCGCTGTTAGTGATGTAATAATGTTTGCCTATTTTATAAATACAGTCTTTTATAAGCTCTTCAGGTGTTTGACTGGGTTCATCTAAACCAACGGTAAAAATCATACTGTAAATACGGCTTAATACGTCATCGTTTAATTTAGGAAAAATAATGTACCCTGTTTCGTCTAGTACTAATTTAGGGGC
>JAYWHD010000157.1:0-16634 GCA_043777895.1 Betaproteobacteria bacterium
CCACGCACAATAGAATCATCAACCAAAATAATACGCTTACCTGCGATATTGTC
Source organism: Betaproteobacteria bacterium (assembly GCA_043777895.1). Taxonomy (GTDB): domain Bacteria; phylum Pseudomonadota; class Gammaproteobacteria; order Burkholderiales; family Burkholderiaceae_C; genus JBDLSY01. The sequence continues at coordinate 54 of JAYWHD010000157.1, forward strand.
CGCTAAAGCAGTAAACTTTAACTTGACTCCTAGTTTGCGTAAAGCATCATCAGGCTGAATAAATGTACGGCCAATGTAACGGTTTTTAGTTAAACCTTCAACATAAGGAATACCGCTAGCTTGGGCTAATCCTAAAGCACACGGCACGGCGGAATCTGGCACACCCACTACTACATCAGCTTCAACAGGGGCTTGTTCCCATAACTTTCGTCCCATTTCCTGCCTAACGGTATTCACACTCCGTGCTTCTATTGTGCTATCAGGGCGGGCAAAGTAAACATATTCAAAGACGCACAATGCTTTGGGTTTATCAGCAACCCCTGCTTGTAATACAGTTACGCCCGAATTATCAATCCGTATAATCTCTCCTGCCTGAATATCGCGTACAAAAGTAGCTCCCACAGGTTGCAAAGCACATGATTCACTTGAGACTACGTGCATCATCCGCCCCTGTTCATCTGTAGAAACGCCTAGACATAAAGGACGCAATCCCAAGGCATCACGCGTGGCATAAATAGCATTCGCTGTTAATACCAATAAACTATACGCACCTTGAGCCACTGTTTGTAGATGTTTTAAACGCGTTAATACTGGGTCTACGGCTAGTCTGTTTAAATCGGTTGCATTAGACACGTTACCTGTAACTACGGGTAAAGGCATCGCTAATAACAAGGTTAATAACTCGCTATCGGTAGTAGTGACTAAACCCACACCACGCATCAATAAATCTTGTCGTAATTGAGCAGCATTGGTAATATTACCGTTATGAGCAACTGCCAGCATACCATCTAAAGTATCAATCACATGCGGGGCTGCATTACGTGGGCTTGAATCACCTGTTGTTGAATAGCGATTATGGCCTATTGCCATATAACCTGGTAACTCACGCAATACGTTCTCATTATAAATTTGTGAAACCAAACCCATCGCTTTATGATAATGTACTGTGTTGTCTGATATATCACCCGCACTGGCAATACCACTACTTTCTTGCCCTCGGTGTTGCAAAGCATACAAACCAAAATAAGCTTTACGAGCTGCTTGATAGCCTACTGAATGCACGCCGATAATGCCACATTCGTCTTTGGGACAATCTAAGGTATCTATAGTATTTAAATAGTTTAAATCAGTCATAGTTTTATCTTGAAGTAGGCATAAAAAAAGTAAAAATGTATTTATTGAACAATATATTTATTAAACAATGTATTTACTAAAAAATATCTTGAGTAACATATTAAATAATATACTTATTAAATAATCTATAAAAAATATAAAAATATAAAAATAAAGCTAAATATTACTTAGCCAGAATACTGCTTATTTAAAGCTTGTACCTGTGCGTGAATAGTAGCCAAGTTATTGTCTACTGGCTTGGTGGCATGTTTAGTCAATGAATCCACTACAAACGCATAGCTATTTTGCAAAATATTTATAATGTCTGTGTCTAAAACAGGTATTTCGCCCTCACCACGATAGCCTTTAGAAGCCAACCATAACCGTAGCTGCTCTTTATCATAACTGTGTGGGGCATTAGCATTGACTTGATAGCTTGCTTTACTCCAATAACGGCTGGAGTCGGGCGTGTGTACCTCGTCGATCAAAGCTAATTGCCCATCAATGATGCCAAACTCATACTTAGTATCTACTAAAATCAAGCCTGCAGCATCAGCTAATGACTGCCCTTTAGCAAACAATGCTAAAGCAACCGCTTGTATTTGTTGCCATAACTCAAGCGACACCAATCCATTATTAACAATGGCATCACCACTAATCGGTTCGTCATGCCCGCCTAAGTTAGCCTTTGTTGTAGGCGTAATCACGGGTTCAAGCAACTTATCATTTTTCTTTAAACCTTCGGGCAAAGCAACACCGTAGGCGTGCCGTTGTCCTTGCTCATACAAAGTCCATAAAGAAGTACTCGTTGAACCTGTAATATATCCACGTACAACCACTTCAATCGGCACAGTTTTTGCTTGACGAACGCACATTATATTGGGGTGGGGTAGCGTTAAAAAATGATTAGGTACAATTTCATTTAACTGTTCAAACCACCAAGCTGACAAGCGATTAAGCATAGCCCCTTTACCAGGCACTACACCAATCACTCGATCAAATGCAGATATTCTATCGGTAGTAACAATCGCACGGTGCAAAGACTGATTGCCTAAAGTATAAGAATCACGCACCTTGCCTGCAATAGGCGAACCTACTGTTGCAATTTCCCCTATTTGGTTCAGTGTTGTTGTTACAACAGGTTTAGATGTGTTTACGCCCAAGGTCATACAGTGTAAGTCCTATATTTTAGAAAAAATGTTGTAAAACCGTTATTGTAGCCTACAGTTATTTATGCAGACTTGATGAAAGGCTAAGGCGAAGTAAACTGCATACTAGAAATAAACATATTGGCTATATCAAGCGGTAAATCATCTGCTTGACCGATTGCTAACACCTGATAGGCAGCATTTTTTGTCCATATAAAGCGTGCTATCGCAATATAAGGCTTATTTTTAATAAAAAATGGGGCATAACTAACTTCAAATGCCCCTAATGTATTGGGTATTTTTAGTGTCTTACGCGAAGCTGATGAGCTAATTTTGCTAGAAAAACTATCTGATAAAGATTCAGCAATAACCCGAGCAACCGATTCATTAGCAGCAGGAATATGCCCTAATGCCCATTGTGCAGTGTCTTTTTGGACGGCGATTAAGGTTAATATACCTTGCTGACCTGCTATTTTCAAAGTTTTTTGAGCATTGACTGGTATACCTGGAAATAAAATATTGTAGCGGTCTCCATGAGTCAAAAAAGGTGTCGTACGCCAATTAAAAACAGGTGAACAGGACGATTGAAGCAAACACAGGCACACTAAGATAATTCTAAATAGCATTTTAAAAATGATTGACTAATAATTGAGCTTAGAATGATTCACCTTACTTTGAGTAAAGCAAATCATTTGTGTTTAATATTTAATATTTAATATTTAATATTTAATGTTTAATGTTTAATGTTTAAAATTTAATATTTGATATTTGATATTACTATTTTGAGATAGTTTTTAATTCAGGTTTTTTTATAGCTTGTTTGACTGTTGCCGTTGCAGCAGCCATAGTCATTGAGCTATTTTTTTTACGGGTTATTTGAATTAAATAGTCTAAAGTATTAAAAAATCCTGATTCACTCCTTGCAATACTAGGTGAAGTTATATACTGGCCATCAATGCCAAAGTGTGGAACACCGTCTACTTTGTAAGCTACCTGTAATTGTGCGGCAGCAGCTTGTTTACGCGCCATTGTAAAACGGTCATCAAATATAGCAGTAAATTTTTTCATATCTAAATTACGTGATTGAGCCCACGCTAGCACCTCTTCACGCGTTGCCATTTTTTTACGTTTAGCGTGAATTTCCGTAAATACTGAAGCATTTTGTGTCGCATTCAAGCCCAGAGCCTCTAAAGTCAAAAATAAGCGTTGATGTATATTTGTATGCTCACCAAAATTAATATGCACACGTTTAAAAGATACATCAGCAGGTATTTTTTTCAACCACACTTCTAAAACAGGGTCTAAAGTGTTACAGTGCCCACAACCAAACCAAAAAAACTCAATCACTTCAATTTTCTTATCACCTGATGCAGTCGCAACCCGTGTTTCTAGTTTACGGTACTGACCTTCTGGAGGCGGTGAAGCCTGCACTGAAAGGCTATTAATCATTAGTAATGTCGCTAAAACAAGGTTAGCCATACTTACGCTAAAACCCATAAAAGAACGTCTTTTCAAATTAGTCATAATAAGTAAATAATTAAAAGTTAAAAGTTAAAAGTAAGTAAAGTTAAAAGTAAATAAAAATAAAGAAGAAAATAAAAATAAATAAGCTTTGAGAAAAAATAATCCGTTTACACACTAATCAGACTAATATTTAAATTATTGTGCTTTGACAAGTTGGGCTTCCATACCATTCGCTTTGATTGTATTACGTAACCTTTCGGCATCAGCAGACTGTAAGGCTTTAGTCCGTACACGGTATAAAGTTGCCCCTTCTCCTTCACGTGATAAAATATTTAAAGCAATCCCTTGGTTTTCAGCTTTACTCTGTACTGATTTAGCATCATCAGCACTGGTATAAGCACCGACTTGTACAAAATAGCGTTCACCTTTATTGGTGCTTGAATCCATACTATTTATCTGCGGTGAAGTTGTTTTTTCGCGTTTTTTCTCTTCATTAATATCTGATTCTTTATTACTTGGTTTACGCACAGTTGTTTCTGGAGTGACAAGAGAAGCAATCTTATCTATGCCGTCTTGGTCGGTGACTGCTTCAGCTGAAACAGGTTTAATCACTTTCTCCTCAATAACATTGTCTTCTGGCGAACTAACATCAGTAACCGTATGAGGATTTTTTTTAGCTTTATTTTCTTTTTTGATTTTAATTTTATTTTTTACCTCTTGCTGTTCTTCTCCAGCTGATTCTAGCACAGGCTCAACAACTTCTGCTTTAAAGGGCTTACCATACAAAAAATCATTTGGATCAGGGACTTGCGTACTGTTTTGTGATGTGTTTATTTTTACAGAAGGATTTTGTGCTCTAGTTTGTATTGGAGCACCGGTATTGGCTAAATACAGTGCCACCAATGATGCAGCAACCAATCCAAACACTAAACCCACAAGAATTCCTAAAGATGTACCTGGTTGTAAAGATGATTTGCTCATAGTAAACTCAAAAAGTCATAAAAAGTGGGTGAATAATTAAAATTGGTAAAAAATTAAAACAGTAAAAAATTAGGCTTAGTAAATATTACATTTTTTCAGGAGCTGACATACCTAATAAAGCCAGACCATGTTTAATGACTTGACGGGTACATCGGTATAAAGCCAGTCGCGCTTCTTTTAAAGCAGTATTGTCTACTAATACTTTTTCGGCATTGTAATAGCTGTGAAAATCTGCGGCACAGTCTCGTAACCAATGTGCAACAGTATGCGGCGCATTAAACTGTGCTGCTGATGCCAGTATATTTGGGTACTCTGCTAAGCGTTTTAATAAAACTATTTCTTTAGGTGCTATCAATAGGGCAGTATTTACGGCTTTGGGACTTAAATTAAGTTTAGTCTCATCTATGTGTGCAGCGCTAAATACACTACATATACGTGCATGTGCGTATTGAATGTAGTACACAGGATTTTCTTCTGATTTTGCTAGTGCTAAATCAATGTCAAAGGTAAATTCGCTATCTGCTTTGCGACTGACTAAAAAATAACGTACTGCATCACGCCCTACCCAATCAATTAAATCACGCATAGTTACATAACTGCCTGCCCGTTTGCTGATTTTAACTTCAATACCGCCACGCAATACTTTAACCATACTGTGTAAAACATAATCGGGATAGATTTTTGGAATACCTATATTTAAAGCCTGCAAACCCGCCCTAACCCGTGCAATAGTGCCATGGTGATCAGTGCCTTGTATATTAATTGCTTTAGTAAAACCACGTGTCCATTTTTGAACGTGATAAGCGACATCAGGCACAAAGTAGGTATAACCGCCGTTATCACTGTGTTCTGAATTTGATTTACGCATGACTCGGTCTTTATCATCGCCATAATCAGTACTGCGTAACCACAATGCCCCTTGCTCTTGATATGTTTTACCTGATGCAATTAAAGCATCAACAGTATTGCGAACATGGCCTTCAGTATATAGACTAGATTCTAAGTAAAACACATCAAAGGTTAAACCTAAGGCCTGTAAGTCTAAATTTTGTTCTTGACGTAAATAAGCAACAGCAAAATGACGAATAGCATTCAAATCATTTAAATCATAATGAGCAGCCAAATAGTCATTCGCTATATCAGCAATATAGTCACCGCGATAACCATTTTCTGGCCAATTTAAATTAGGACTGCCATCAGCCAATATTGGAGTGATACCTTGACACTGTAACTGTACGCTTAATGCTAAATTTGCAATTTGATTGCCCGCATCGTTGTAATAAAACTCACGTGTGACTACTGCACCTTGTGTAGTCAGCAAATTACAAATTGCATCGCCTAAAGCAGCTTGTCGCGTATGTCCAACGTGCAAAGGCCCGGTGGGATTAGCAGATACAAACTCTACCACTATCGCTTGATTAATATAGGCTGTTCCTGTGCCATACGCAGGATTTTCTAAAATATCCAACACAATGCCTTGGTGTAAGGCTAACGATAGCCGTATATTAATAAAGCCTGGTCCAGCTATTTCAACCCCCTCCAATAATGGGGCAATGGTTAAATCAGCTAATAAAGCTGTTTTTAGTTGTTCTGCAATTGACCGAGGTGCTTGCTTAAGTAATTTAGCGAATACTAAAGCAGCTGTACACGCTATATCACCGTGATTAGGGTCTTTGGGATACTCCAAAACAGGGGCAGGTAAAGAATCAGGGTAGTTAGCCGCTAAAGCAATGGTTTGCAAAGCACGAGTAAAAGCGGATTGAATAAGTTCAGTATGTAACATTTGATTATTTTACAATGTCTGCGGTACAAGTTTATGTCGTTTAGTTTTTTAGTAATTATTTATTTACAATTTATATATCTGTGTATGTTTTTGTACACGCTTTTATGTAGGCTTTTACACACGCTTTTTATATATTTTTATATAAGTCTTTGTATATGTTTTATATTTTAAGTTCTAAGCCTTAAATTTATTATTTATTATTTATTAGATTTATTTATTACATTTATTACCAGTGTACTTGGCGACTACAATAGTTTTTTATTTTTTATTTATTTTTAATTAGTCTTGTTATGTCTGCTCCCACTCACGCTTTTGTTCATTTACGTCTGCACAGCGAATTTTCAGTACAAGATGGTTTGTTACGCATTAACGAAGCCGTTAAATTAGCCGCTCAACAGGATCAACCTGCTTTAGCCCTTACTGATTTAAGCAATTTATTTGGCTATATTAAATTTTATAAGGCAGCCAGGCAAGCGGGTATCAAGGCTATTTGTGGCACTGATGTATGGATTAGCAATGCCCGTCAGCGCGACCACGCAACACGTTTATTAATATTAGTTCGCAATAATACAGGTTATTTACAATTAAATAGCCTAATTACCCGTGCATATCTTGAAAATGCCTGGAAAGGTCGCCCAGAAATTAATGCAGATTGGCTAACGCCTGATACAACCTCTGGATTAATGGCTTTAAGCGGTGGATTACAAGGTGAAATAGGTACAGCCATTATGGCTGGAGCAGATTTTGACACATTAGATTCATTGGCACAGTCTTGGCAGGCACGGTTTGCTAAAGCTAATTCTGTTGGATTTTTTATTGAATTGCAACGAGACAGCCAACACATCAATGCCCCCGTTAATGCGTATACGCGGCATGCAATTGCCTTAGCACAACGTACACAATTACCTGTGGTTGCGACACATGCAATTCAATTTGCTTATAAGACTGATTATGATGCCCATGAAGCCCGCGTGTGTATTTCAGCGGGTGAAATGTTGGCTGATACTCAACGTATACGGCGGTTTTCACCTGACCAATATTTTAAATCTACCGCAGAAATGCAAATATTGTTTGCCGATACTCCAGTTGCTTTAAGCAACACATTAGTGATTGCAACGATGTGTAACCTGACTTTATCGCTGGGTAAACCACAATTACCCGTGTTTCCTACCCCTGAAGGTTTATCGGTAGAAGCATTTTTAGCTTTAGAAACGCAACACGGTTTAAATAAACGCTTACATCGCTTATATCCAAATGAAGCTATTCGTGAAGCACAGCGTCCAAAATATGAAGCGCGACAGTCTTACGAGTTAAGCGTCATTAACGGTATGGGGTTTCCAGGTTATTTTTTAATTGTGGCTGATTTTATTGCTTGGGCTAGAACAAATGGTGTGCCTGTGGGTGCAGGTCGAGGTTCAGGTGCAGGTTCATTAGTTGCGTATGCTTTAGGCATTACCGATTTAGACCCTTTAGCCTATGACTTATTATTTGAACGCTTTTTAAATCCAGAACGGGTATCTATGCCAGATTTTGACATTGACTTTTGTCAAGATAAACGTGGCATGGTTATTCAGTATGTTAAAAAACGCTACGGTAGTGCAGCAGTCAGTCAAATTGCTACCTTTGGTACATTGGGTGCTAAAGCGGTTGTTCGTGATGTAGGCCGTGTACTAGATATATCTTACAATTATTGTGATAGCTTGTCTAAACTCATACCTGCTAATCCTGCAGACCCGTGGGACTTAGCCAGAACCTTAAAAGAGGAAGCACAGTTTAAACACCGCTATGACACTGAAGCTGATGCCAAATCCATTGTTGATTTATCGCAATCCTTAGAAGGCTTAACACGAAACGTAGGTATGCATGCGGGTGGCGTACTAATTGCCCCTGGTAAGTTAACTGATTTTTGTCCTTTGTATTGCCAACCAGGTAAACCAGATGATGCTATTTCACAATACGACAAAGATGATGTAGAAGCCATTGGTTTAGTAAAGTTTGATTTTTTAGGCTTAAAAAACTTAACCGTCATTGATTATGCTATACACGATATTCGTGCAATGTCTGATTCACACCATCAAGTTAGCCATGCTACGTTAGAACTTGACCAAATCCCGCTAGACGATGCTGCCGTACTTAATATGTTCTCTAGTGGCAACACGGTAGCCGTCTTTCAATGTGAAGGCAGTGGTGCAAAAAAATTGTGTATGGATATGGGGGCTGATAGCTTTGATGATGTCATTGCACTGATGGCGTTAAACCGCCCAGGACCTTTAAATAGTGGTATGGTTGATGATTATATCGCCCGTAAAAAAGAACAAACCCAAACAGGAGTCGGGCGTGATGCTTGGTATATGCTGCCTCAATTGGCTGATGTCTTGCGTCCGACTTACGGTGTTATGGTTTACCAAGAACAAGTGATGCAAGTTGCTCAAATTGTCGGTGGCTATAGCCTTGGCGGAGCCGATGTGCTACGTCGTATTATGGGTAAAAAGAAAAAAGAGGATTTAGAGGCTGAAAAACCCAAATTTTTAAATGGAGCAGCTCAAAACAATGTTGATTCTAATACAGCTGACCGACTGTTTGATTTAATGGCAAAATTTGCTGACTATGGCTTTAACAAGTCCCATTCAGCCGCTTATGGTTTAATTTCGTATCACACCGCGTGGTTAAAATACTATTATCCCGCTGCTTATATGGCAGCAGCATTAACTTTAGATGCAGGCAATACCGACCAATTACAAGTATTAGTAGACGATGCTAGACTACAAGGTTTAACTATTTTGCCACCTTGTGTCAATCAAAGCGTACACCGTTTTATACCGCAAGATTCTATTTATATCCGTTATGGTTTAGGTGCGTTGAAAGGTGCCGGCGAAAATGCAGCTATGGCTATTGAATCTGAACGTACACTTAACGGCGTTTACCTTAGTTTATTAGATTTTTGTACGCGCGTTGATCGCCATACCGTTAATCGGCGTGCCATTGAAGCCTTAATTCGCTCGGGTGGATTTGATAGTTTAGACACAAACCGTGCAAAACTACTGGCCAGTGTTGATGCAGCGTTAAGTGCTGCCGATGCCGCGAGTCAAACCGCAGGTCAAAATGCCTTATTTGGCACAGATGAAACACATACTTTAGATTTACCGCATTTAGATCATATTATTAACTGGACATTGTCTGAACGTTTACAAGAAGAAAAAATGGCACTAGGCTATCATTTTAGCGGTCATTTATTTGATGCTTATGCCGATGATGCCAGAGCTTTAGGGGCCATCGCCTTAAGTGACTTAAAACAACAACACACTAAAAAATTAAGTCATTTAAATACTAATACCTACGGATTTAAACAGGCAAACACATCAAACACATCAAATACATCAAACACAACAAACAAATCTAACCGTTCTGATGTGTGGGTATCAGGCATTGTTCGTGCAGTACGTACTCAAATAGGGCGACAAGGAAAAATGGCTTATGTCACTTTAGATGACCGCACTGCACATATTGAAGTAGCTGTATTTAATGAACCTTTTTTAATCGCACAGGCTCTTTTGCAGGTAGATACTTTTTTGGCGATGAAAGTACGAACACTATCTACAGATACTGGCGGTATGCGTATCAGTGCGAATCAAGTCGTTAATATAGATGGCTTATGGGAACAGTGTTGCATTCAAGTCAATATTATTTTGAAACCGAACGTCACTAAAAAGCACGAAATATATACTTTATTAACCGAACATTTATCGCCTAAAGCAAGTACTACAGTTCATATCACTATTCAATCCAATCAAACACGCGGTATAGTTGCTATGCACCAACGTTTTAAGGTAAGCAGCAGTAGCGTAGCTAATTTGCGACAAAATAAGTGGATTGATAGTTTTAATTTTGTTACTGGTGAAGCCAATTACATACCTGTTGTGAATGCAGATTATTAAAAATTAATCTTTAAAAAATATGCTTTAAAAAATATGCTTTAAAAAAGATGCTTTAAAAAATGGTAAAAAATAAAAATGATAAAAGATAATTCAGATTTTTTTTTAGCCCCCCCCAAAGAGCTAACTACATTAAAACGACTAATGACTTACTACGGCAATAAAAAATGGTTGCTAAGTGTGAGTTTATTACTAATTATGGCAAGTTCAGCCACAGAAGTAGCCTTGTTATCACAAATTAAAGAGTTTATTGATACTGTATTTAGCAGTAAAAACCCTAATTTAATTTGGATTGTCCCAATGGTTTTAGTAGCAGCATTTACACTACGGGGCATTTTAATGTTTGCAGCCAGTTATATTAATCAATGGCTATTACACGCGGCTACAGCCGCTCTTCGCCAGGATTTATTTGCTAAATTACTACATTTACCTGATACCACATTTAAACAAGAACGGTCGGCAACTATACTGGCTAAATTTACAACTGATGCAAATAATGCACTAGCCAGCCTAACAGAATTGATTGTGACTTGTGTCCGTGAAGGGGCTTTAATTGTTGGTATTGTGGCTTATTTATTATGGCTAAATTGGCAATTAACTGTGGTAGTGATGATTACTTTGCCACTTGCAGGCTGGGTGGCACGGCTTTTTAGTAGCCACTTACGTAGTATTGCTAAACAAACACAAGACAATAATGTGCTAATGATTGGAGCAGTTAAAGAAGCTATTGCTGCCCAACGTATAATAAAAGTTCATGAAGCGTATCATTTTGAGGCAAGTCGTTTTTCCAATCTAATTTTAAAATTACGCCATTTAGGTATGCACAGTACGATTGCTGCCGCCGCTACAGCCCCTGTTACTCAAGTGATTGCGGCTTTCGGTGTGGGTATAGTGATGGCATTAGCTATTTATCAAAGCCAACAATACCCTCAAGGTTTAACAGCTAATAATACCGTTACAGCAGGTGTATTCACAGCATTGTTAAGCAATATGATTCATTTATTTCAGCCACTTAAGCAGTTAGCGAATATTAATGGGGCTTATGCCCGCACAATAGCAGCAGCCAATAGTGTTTTTGATTTTTTAAATCAACTAGATGAACGCAGTGATAGTGGTCAATTACTGATACCCGCTGCTCCTTTAATTATTGAACTAGACACGGTTAGTTTGCAGTATTCTGACAGTGATACTTTAGCGTTAAATGGCGTTAGTTTTACCTTAGCTGCGGGACAAACTACTACTTTATTAGGCCATAGTGGTAGTGGTAAAAGTAGTATTGCTGCACTATTACCCCGTTTAATGGACGTTAGTAGCGGTGAGATTCGTATTAATAACATACCTATTAAACACTTTTGTTTACATGATTTACGTAAAAATATAGCAATTGTGACGCAAGAATCAGTATTGGTCGATGATACGGTACTGGCTAATATTGTGTATGGTGATGCCGCTCCAGACCTCAATAAAGTATGGGCAGCTTTAGAGTCAGCAGGATTAGCACAGACTATACGTGAATTACCGCAAGTGTTACACACAATGATTGGCGAATCAGGTAATCGATTAAGTGGCGGACAAAAGCAACGTTTAACCATTGCCCGTGCATTTTATAAAAATGCCCCTATATTGATTTTAGATGAAGCGACCAGTGCTTTGGACACCGATAGCGAATCACACATACAACACACTTTAAAAGGTTTACAAGCGGGACGAACCTGTTTAGTGATTACCCACCGCTTACATACCATTGATGAAACATCACACGTCATTAAACTAAGTGCGGGACGAATTGCCAGTTAGATATTTATAAATTAAAATAAATTAAATACTTATAAAAAATCTATAAACATTAAAAAAAACCTATAAATAAAATTTATGAGTAAAGTGTCACTCTTTTTTTAAGCATATCCAACAACCCACTGCAAGCATCTTCTAATAAATCAAAAGCCTTTACAAAGCCATCGTTGCCACCATAATAAGGATCTGGTACAACGGCTTCCTCGCTATCACCCGCATAACGCATAACCAGCTGGATTTTGTGTTTATGAATTTTTGGTGCTTGCTGTTGCAACAGTGCCTGTATATCCCAATCCATTGCTAATATATAATCGTAGTCCATATAATCATCGGCTACTATTTGACGCGATACAATGTTTGTCATGTCAACAGACCGTTTTTTTGCAACCGTCAATACGCGTGGATCAACTAATTCACCCACGTGATAAGCGTGCGTTCCCGCCGAATCGCACTCAATTAAATGGTCTAAATTGGCATTTTTGACTAAATGGCGAAAGATACCTTCAGCAATTGGGCTGCGGCAAATACTACCCATACAAACGAATAAAATTTTTGTTTTTAACATTATGGCTATCCTTAAAAAATACATTAAATTTGTTAAATAATTGGTGTTTGTGTTGCACTGCAATATAAAACAAACCGTCCACAGTTTACTAAGACTGATGTTTTAAAAGCAAGTATTTTTTAATATATTTTAATATTATTTTTTAATACTATTTATAATTTATTAGTATTTATAATTATTTTTAAGCCCTAAAACTTAGAATCAGGATTTTCAGAATTTAAACTTGTTCAAGATATTTAGGCGGTTTTAAATCCTGATTCTAAGCAGTGTTTATATAACAGACTTTTTTAAAGTGATTTACTATTTTCTACAACAATACCTAATGCACCTGATGCCCTAGCAAGGCTTAAAGCAAAGTTTGGCCCTAGGTCTAAATGACTGATATCAACAAATACAGGTACATTTACATCAAGTAACTGTTCACTTAAATCCCCCCAGTTTTCTAAGGCACGTATTACTACAAAATCACAGCCTAATTGATAGGCGATACTGATGTCATTAATGGTATTAACTTCAGCACTAAGCCAAAAAGTATCATTTTTACGCACAAATTGGTCTTTATAAGCATTTAATAAGGACGGGTACTGCCAATGTATTGCTACCAACACAGAAGGTACTGCAAGATTACTAAAATTAGTATTAGTTTTATATAAAATACTAGGCAGCTGCAAAGCTTTTAAAACAGGCAATGCAGCAGGTAAAAAAGGTTGGGGCGGTTTATTGGCATAACCCCATTGAAACGCTTGATTTTCTAAGGCAGTGACCTCACCTGTAAATGAAAATACATTACAAGTATGTAACTTAACTTGGGCATGACTATACTCATAATCTTGATGTAACCACAGCGTGCAGTCTAGTATTTGAATACCTAATTCTTCGCGTAACTCTCTGGACAAAGCCAGTGTTATCGTTTCGTCTTTTTCTAATTTTCCCCCTGGAAACTCCCACCATCCCGCATAAGGTTTGCCTATAGGACGTTGAGCAAATAAAATTTGCCCATGTTGGTTATGTACGACACCTACCGCAACGTGTATCGGTTTGGTTTCATTCAAAGAATTTTTTTTCATAAAAATATAAAAATATAAAAACACAGAAACACAGAAACACAGAAATATAGAAATATAGAAATATAGAAATATTAAAAATAATTAAATTTGTTCTTGCCACAACAAACCATCACGGTTGATTAAAGCATTGGCAGCAGCAGGCCCCCAAGTACCTGCGGTGTACAATTTTGGTTCATCATCTTCTTGTTCCCAAGCTTGAATAATTGGATCTATCCACTGCCATGCAGCATCTAATTCATCAGCCCGAGTAAATAGTGTTAGTTCACCCCGCATCACATCTAATAATAAGCGTTCATACGCTTCCATACGCCGTGTTGAAAATGCATCATCAAAATCTAAACTTAAATTAACTGCCCCCAAACGCATACCATCACCTGGTTTTTTAGTCATTAAGCTAAAACTCAATATTTCATCAGGTTGCAAGCGAATCAATAAACAATTAGGGTGGTTTAATGACCCTATATTAAATTGACTAATCGGTAATAATTGTGTGGGTAATGGCTTAAATCGGATAATAATTTCGGTGGTTTTGTGTGCGAGTCGCTTACCTGTACGCAAATAAAATGGAACACCCGCCCAACGCCAATTATCAATTTCTGCCTTAATCGCAACGAATGTTTCAGTAGTGGTCGTGCTGGCAACCCCATCTTCTTGTGCATAAGCCAATACATTTTTGCCTTGTATTATGCCAGTATTGTATTGCCCTCTTACAACACATTGAGCAACCCGTTCAGGTGTCATCGGTTTTAAGGCTTTAAATACTTTTAGTTTTTCATCGCGCACACTGTCAGCATCCATACGGCTAGGGGGTTCCATTGCCACAATCGCTAATAATTGCAATAAATGATTTTGAACCATATCTCTTAATGCCCCAACGCCATCGTAGTAACCTGCCCGTCCTGACAAGCCTAAATCTTCAGCCAAAGTAATTTGTACATCACTAATCCACTCACGGCGCCATAAAGGTTCAAATAAAATATTCCCAAAGCGAAGTGCTAACAAATTTTGTACTGACTCTTTACCTAAATAATGGTCTATTCTATAAATTTGATGTTCTGCAAGATAGTTTAATGCAGCTTTATTAATCGCTTGAGCCGATTGAGCATCGCTGCCCAACGGCTTTTCTAACACGATTCTGGTATTATTTGAAAATAATTGTGCTTGACCTAATAAGTGAATTAACTGAATAAATAAGTAAGGCGGTGTAGCTAAATATACAACGCGGATACACGTCTTTCGCAAATAAGTATAAATAGGATTTGATTTTTTTTCTTTTTCAGCTTTTTCTACCCTTCCTTCTTTTTTTTCTTGTTCTTCTTGTTCTTCTTGTTTTTCCAAAACAGATACAGCCATATATTTCCAACGGTTAATAAAAGTTTGCCACAGTTCATCGCTGGTTTCTTCAGCCAAAAAAGGCCGCACTTTATAATCAATCAACGATATAAATTCAGCATTAGTCAAATTTTGTCGTGCTAAACCCAAAAAACAGCAGGCTTCATCTAATTCTTGTATTCTAAAACGTTCAAACAATGCAGGAATAATTTTTCGTGCCGCCAAATCGCCTGTCGCACCTAATAATAATAAATCAATATCAAGTGGTTCTCTACCCGTAGTATTTGTTTTTTTGGTATGCATTGTTTATTTATTATTTATTATTTATTATTTATTGTTTATTGTTTATTGTTTACTATTTATTGTTTACTATTTATTGTTTATTTTTTATTTTTTATTTTTTATTTTTTAAAGATTTTGAAAAATTTTAAATCTTGTTTTATCTTTTAATCTTAAAAATTCTGATTCTAACTATTATTAATTTATTTACTAACTACTTATTTAGTTATTTAGTACTTATTAAGTTTTTTAGTTTAAACCTATTTACCATTTATTATGCTACGGTAAAATAAATACTTTTACTACTTTTACCATTTTTGTTACTGTATCTTTATGCCGTATTGGCTATCTTGTACTGTATATTTTCTATTTTTATTTTAGTTAATTTTATTCAATTTCATTCAATTTTACTCAATTTAACTCACTATCAAATTATTATGTCTTTAAAATGCGGAATCGTAGGCTTGCCTAATGTTGGAAAATCAACTTTATTTAACGCCTTAACTAAAGCAGGCATTGCCGCAGAAAACTATCCATTTTGTACGATAGAACCCAATGTCGGTATAGTAGAAGTCCCCGATAGCCGCCTACACAGTTTGGCTGATATTGTAAAGCCCGAACGGGTTGTGCCTGCAGTCACTGAATTTGTTGATATTGCAGGGCTAGTTGCAGGTGCTAGTAAAGGCGAAGGTTTAGGCAATAAGTTTTTAGCACATATTCGTGAAACTGACGCTATTATTAATGTAGTCCGTTGTTTTGATGACCCTGACGTTATTCATGTTGCAGGAAAAGTAGACCCTATTTCAGATATTGAAGTGATTCAAACTGAATTGGCTTTAGCTGATTTAGCGACCTTAGAAAAAACTTTACAAAAAAATAAAAAACTGTCTAATTCAGGTGATAAAGAAGCAAAGGCACTGGTAGCCGTACTAGAACAATGCGAAGCTGGCTTAAACCAAGGACACTCTATTCGTAGCTTGGGTTTATCCAAAGAAGAATTATTATTAATCAAAGGTTATTGCTTTATCACTGCAAAACCAGCTATGTATGTCGGCAATGTCGATGAAAATGGCTTCGATAATAACCCATTTTTAGACAAATTAAAAGCGTTTGCTGCTAAAGA
>JAYWHD010000158.1:0-16619 GCA_043777895.1 Betaproteobacteria bacterium
ACATTTGACGTGTCCATTATTGAAATCGCTGATATGGACGGCGAAAAACAATTTGAAGTATTGTCTACTAATGGTGATACGTTTTTAGGCGGCGAAGATTTTGATCAACGTATTATTAACCATATTATTGCCGAGTTTAAAAAAGAACAAGGCGTTGATTTGTCTAAAGATATGATGGCTTTGCAGCGTTTAAAAGACTCTGCTGAAAAAGCCAAAATTGAATTGTCATCAAGCCAACAAACAGAGATTAACTTACCTTATATTACGATGGACGCGTCAGGGCCTAAACACCTAATGATGAAGCTATCGCGTGCTAAATTAGAAAGTTTGGTAGAAGATTTAATTGAGCGTAGTATTGCCCCATGTAGAATTGCTATTAAAGATTCAGGGATTAATCTTACAGACATTGATGACATTATTTTAGTCGGTGGTATGACGCGTATGCCTAAAGTCCAAGAAGCAGTCAAAGCTTTTTTTGGTAAAGAACCGCGTAAAGATGTTAATCCAGATGAAGCAGTGGCAGCAGGTGCAGCCATTCAAGGCGGCGTATTGTCTGGTGACCGTACCGATGTATTATTGTTAGATGTAACACCATTGTCTTTGGGTATTGAGACTATGGGGGGTGTTATGACTAAAATGATTAATAAAAATACGACTATCCCGACTAAATTTGCACAAGTTTACTCAACTGCTGATGACAATCAACCTGCCGTAACCGTCAAAGTGTTTCAAGGTGAACGTGAAATTGCTACGGGCAATAAGTTATTAGGCGAGTTTAATTTAGAAGGCATTCCACCCGCACCGCGTGGTACACCGCAAATTGAAGTCGCTTTTGATATTGATGCTAATGGTATTCTGCACGTATCGGCTAAAGACAAGGGAACGGGTAAAGAAAATAAAATTACCATTAAAGCAAATAGTGGCTTGTCTGAAGCTGAAATTATGGCTATGGTTAAAGATGCTGAAGCCAATGCCGAAGAAGATAAAAAAGCCTTAGCCGTTGCTAAAGCCCGTAATGAAGCCGACAGTTTGATTCATAGCACGAAAAAATCACTCAATGAACACGGCAGTAAAATTAGCGTTGAAGAAAAAACTACGATTGAAGCTGCTTTGACTGAATTAGAAAGTGTTGCAAAATCAGGCGATGTTGCAGACATTACCGCTAAAATTGAAGTGTTGTCTACAGCATCACAAAAATTAGGTGAGGCGGTTTACGCTGAAGCGGCGGCCAGTGCAGAGCAAGCCAATACAGAGCCAGCTGCAGCTAAACCACAAGATGATAATGTGGTTGATGCTGATTTTAAAGAAGTTAAACGTTAATAATTAATAATTAACAATTAATAGTTAATAGTTAATAGTTAATAGTTAATAGTTAATAGTTAATAGTTAATAGTTAATAGTTAATAGTTAATAGTTAATAGTTAATAGTTGTTAGTTGTTAGTTGTTAGTTGTTAGTTGTTAAAATCAAGATTTTTAAGATTAAAGGATAGACAGGATTTAAAAAATTCTTAAAATCTTTAAATTCTTAAAATCTTGATTCAGACTTTATATTTTAAAGCTTGAGAAGTATACTTTTAATAGTTTTGAAAGAGGTATATTTAATATTATATATATTATAAATGTTATTATTATATAACATAATATAAATATATAATAAATGTTACATATATATTAAATTTAAAATAAATATCACCTTATATTAAGATAATAATTTTTATACTTTATGATTAATCATTATTTAATAATAACGCCATTGTATGCCAGTATACTGGCTATTATCTTTGTTGGATTAAGCCTTAGAGTGATTCGTTTGCGGCGAAGCTTAAAAATAAGTTTAGGCACTGATGAACACCTAATTAATAAAAATATTAAGCAAGAAATTGATGGTCATCAACTAATACTGCGTGCCGTTCGTGTGCATGCTAATTTTTCCGAGTATGTACCTTTGGCGATAGTTTTAATGATATGTTCCGAAATAAGCGGTGCGTCAATTTGGTTATTGCACAGTATAGGTATGTTATTATTAGTGGGGCGACTATCACATGCTTATGGTGTCAGTCAATTAAACGAAATATTTAAATACCGTGTATTGGGTATGGCAATGACATTTATATCAATTTTATTGACGGCTTTTTTTCTAATTATCAATTATTTTAGCATTGTATAAACATTACATATAATATACATATTATATATACGTTATAAAAATATATATATAAAATATATAATATAAACAGTAATAATATAAACAATATCAGTATAACTGTATAAAATATATACCTGTATTAATAGCTATAAACTACAAATATTACCACTATGAATATTCTTCACTTAGACTCATCACCGCAGACATTAAGCACATCAGTATCGCGTCAATTATCAAGTGCCGCTATTGCACGCTTACACGTTAAGTATCCAAATAGTACGGTGGTATACCGTGATTTAGCAACAGATGCACCTGCACACTTAACTTCGGCTGATTTGGCTGGGGCATTTAGTCCAGCAGAGCAGTGGAGTGAAGCAACTAAAGCAGTGATGGTGATTAATGACGCAATTTTGAATGAGTTTCAAAATGCTGATGTTATCGTTATCGGTGTTCCAATGTATAACTTTAGTACGCCATCTAGTTTAAAATCTTGGATTGACCGCGTTGCTCGTGTGGGTGTAACGTTTAAATACACCGAAAAAGGTGCTGAAGGTTTAGTCAAAGGCAAGTCGGTAGTCATTTTATCTAGTCGTGGTGGTTTTTATGCAGATACTGCTTATGGAGCGGGTTTAGACCATCAAGAAAAATATCTACAAGATTTTTTTGCGTTTTTAGGCATTACAGACTGTATACGCATTCGTGCAGAAGGCACAAGTATGGGCGAACCCATTAAAACAAACAATATTAACCAAGCATTGGCACAAATTTTAGCTTTATAGCCAATAGTGATATAAAACTACTGGCTATGCTGTATAGTTTATATCGCTAAATTATTTGGTTTTTTATATTTTATATTTTATATTTTATTTTTCATTGATTAGTATTAGATAGCAGGTAAATATTATGGCAAAGCGCGATTTTTACGAAACATTGGGCGTAGGTAAAGCAGCTACTGACGATGAGATTAAAAAAGCTTATCGCAAAAAAGCGATGAAGTATCACCCAGACCGTAACCCAGATAACCCACAAGCTGAAGCACAATTCAAAGAAGCTAAAGAAGCCTATGAAATGTTATCAGATAACAATAAGCGTGCGGCTTATGACCGTCATGGTCACGCTGCTTTTGAGCAACAAACGGGCGGTGGTGCAGGTTATCAAGGCAGTGCAAGTGATATTTTTAATGAGATATTTGGTAATCGCCGTCAGCAACAATCACGTGGGCCACAAATGTATCAAGGCGAAGATATGCGTTACCGCATGGATATTACCTTGGAAGAAGCTGCGACAGGTATTTTGAAAAGTATTGTAATCCCCAGTTGGGATAACTGTACGCCTTGTAAAGGCACTGGGGCAAAACCAGGCACTCAACCACAAACATGTACCACTTGCCGTGGTCATGGGGTTGTGCGTATGCAGCAAGGTTTTTTTATGACTGAACAGACTTGTCCACGTTGCCATGGTTCTGGTACGATTATTACTGACCCGTGTATGTCGTGTAATGGACAAGGAAAAACTAAACGCAATAAAACCTTAGAGGTAGACATTCCACAAGGGATTGACGAAGGTATGCGGATTCGTTCTACAGGACACGGCGAACCTGGTGTCAATGGTGGGCCTGCAGGTGATTTATATGTAGAAGTTCATATTAAAGAACATACTATTTTTAAACGCGATGGTGATAACTTACATTGTGAAGTACCGATTAGTTTTGTACAAGCAGCCTTAGGAGGCGATATTGAAGTGCCTACTTTAACAGGAAAAGGCGAGGTTAATTTGGCAGAAGGTACACAGCATGGCAAGCAAGTGCGGGTACGTGGTAAAGGGATTAAGGGTGTTAGATCCGCTGTTCCTGGCGATTTATATTGTCATATTGCTGTAGAAGTGCCAGTGCGTTTAAACGATGAGCAAAAAGAGTTATTACGTCAATTAGATACCAGTATTAGGGCGGGTGGTAATAAACATAACCCACAAGAACAAGGTTTCTTTGATAAAGTCAAAGGGTTCTTTGCATAAAATTGGTTAATAATAAAATTAGTTAATAAAACAGAGTATTGACTGTGTCAAAAGTGAATCAATACTCTGAATACAGTATATAAACTGAGATATTGCTTACAAGTGTTTGTCTGTCACCGCACCATAGCTGGCACTGCTGGCTAAGGTTGCAAATTTAGCTAATACTCCACGGGTATAACGCGGAGCAGGCTGAACCCAAGCGGCTTTACGGTTTGCTAACTCTGCATCACTAATATTGACTTGTACTAATTGTTGGGTGGCATCAATTGTAATGCTATCGCCCTCTTGAACCAAGGCAATTGCACCACCCACAAATGCTTCTGGTGAAACATGGCCGACTACCATACCCCATGTACCACCGCTGAAGCGACCATCGGTAATTAAGCCCACATCTTCGCCTAAACCTTGACCAATTAAAGCCGCAGTCGGTGCAAGCATTTCACGCATTCCCGGGCCACCTTTAGGGCCTTCATAGCGAATAATCAATACATCACCTTTTTTAATACGGTGTGCCATAATCGCTGTCATTGCATCATCTTCGCTGTCAAATACACGGGCAGGGCCTGTAATGGTTAGTTTTTTTAATCCAGTAATTTTAGCAACGCTACCTTCAGGTGCTAAGTTACCTTTTAGTACCGCAAGATGGCCTTCTTTGTACAAAGCGGTTTCCATCGTTTTAATGACGTATTGATTCGTGCGTGGTACATCAGGGACATGTGCTAATTCTTCAGCCATAGTTTTGCCTGTAATTGTTATGCAATCACCGTGTAGTAAACCCGCTTTTAATAATATTTTTAGCACTTGGGGTACGCCGCCTGCTGCGTGTAAATCAACCGCTACAAATTGTCCTGATGGTTTTAAATCACAAATCACGCCGACTTTACGGCGTACTATTTCAAAATCTTCTAAAGTCCATTCAACTTCAGCGGCATGGGCAATCGCTAAGTAATGTAATACGGCATTGGTTGAACCACCCGTTGCCATAATCAAAGCCACGGCATTTTCAATACTTTTACGGGTGATAATGTCGCGGGGTTTTAAATCATTTTTAACGGCATTAATCAGTACACGGGCTGATTCAGCGGCACTGACCGTTTTTTCTTCGTCAGGATTTGCCATAGTGCTAGAGTACATTAAACTCATACCTAGGGCTTCAAAACTAGAACTCATTGTATTCGCCGTATACATACCGCCGCATGAACCACTACCTGGAATTGATTTTTGTTCAATCGCTTTAAAATCTTCATCGCTCATACGCTTGGCATTAAATTCACCAACGGCTTCAAACACACTGACAACGGTTAAGTCTTTACCCTTATGGTTGCCAGGTTTGATAGTACCACCATAAACATAAATACCAGGTACATTCATACGGGCTAACGCCATCATACCGCCTGGCATATTTTTATCGCAACCACCTACAATGACTACGCCGTCTAACCATTGGCACTGGGTAACTGTTTCAATGCTATCGGCGATGACTTCGCGCGATACAAGGCTATACTTCATGCCTTCTGTTCCCATGCTCATACCATCACTAATTGTGGGGACACCAAATACTTGCGGGTTTCCCCCTGCGTTTTTAACGGCTTCGATCGCGGCATCTGCTAATTTTTGCAAACCGCTATTACATGGGGTAACTGTGCTATGACCATTGGCGATTCCAATCATAGGTTTGTCAAAATCGCTTTCAACATAGCCCATACCATAATACATACTGCGGTTGGGTGCGCGTGAAATACCTTCAGTGATAGCAGCAGAACGGCCTTTATAGCTCATAAGATTCCTTGATTTTTAGGGTTATAGTTGATTAATATATTTAATATTAAATATTAAATATTAAATATTAAATGTTAAGTATTAAATGTTAAGTATTAAATGTTAAATGTTAAGTCAAATAAATGATATTTTTTATCTATTTTCTTAATTCTTAACGCTTTTTAATAAATATTATTTTATACATTTTAAATCAATCATAATTTTATTAGCCAGTATATAAGCCATATTGACAGGAACGGCATTGCCAATCATTTTATAACCGTCTGCAATATCAGTATAGTAAAATTTAAAATCATCAGGAAATGTTTGTACTCTTGCACATTCACGAACGCTTAAACGCCGATATAAATATTCTTGTTCTGGTACAAATATACGCACATTAGGTTCTACAAATTGGAATTTAGGGGCTTGCGGGTGACACGGAGCATGTCTAGCACCCGCTTGTATCGTAAATGAAACTTCATTCCAAGACCTAACTCTGTTTCTAGACATATAAATACTTGAAAATCCCCCCAGCATATATTCATGGTTTGGAATTAATAGTTTTTCACGGTTAAGTATATTGCCTTGTTTTGAAGGCAATGAAGTATGTTCTAAATCACCTATGGTTTGTTTCAGAGTTATTTTAGAGTGTTTATCCAAATGAGTGGGTTGCGGAAAAGTAAACTCAATGCCTAAATCAAGGTGATAACCAATAAAAAATACACGTTTTCTGTCTTGAGGAATACCAAAATCGGCACAATTTAACATTTTAAAAGCAAGGTTATAGCCTGCTTCACGAAACATAGCTTTAATATTGTTTAAAGCATCACCATGCTTTTCTAATAACATTCCAGACACATTTTCAGCAAGAAAAAATTTAGGTTGTTTATCTTTCAATATCCGAATGAAATCAAAAAATAATTGTCCACGTTTATCGCCAATGCCACGCATTGCACCTGCTTCAGACCAACTTTGACAAGGCGGGCCGCCGATAATACCATCGCAATCAGGCACGTCTGAAGATGATATATCAGTAATACTGCGTTTGTCTAAGATAGTATCTTTATGGTTTTTTTGATAGGTTTCCCATATATTTTTATCATATTCATTCGCCCACACGACATCAAAGCCTGCATTTGAAAAGCCTAAATCTAAACCACCTGCACCAGAAAAAAAGGTTACAACTTTCATTTTATGCCTGATTGCTATGATAGGTTATCAATTTACAGTCTATTAATTGTGCGGGGTTATTAGGATTTTTTATTTTAACGTCATTAAAAGAATAGCCTACTTGTTTATGATTTTTAAGTGCTTGTTTGTCTTCATCAGAAAATTGGTCAAATTTAACTGTTTTCATTAAGCAAATTATCTTAAAATCGGCGTTATTTAAATCTTTAATTGGTTTTAAATAGCTAAATATTTTATTTGGATTGTCTATGTGCCACATACCTCTGACACGTAACGCCGTTATACCTAAAGGGTCTACTTTATTAATTCTCGCCAACTCATTAGTTTCAGATAATTCTACATCTGGTATCTGATTAATTCCTATCGTGATGATATTTTTGATTTTTTCATACACGCTTTTATCTGCACAAAAGCAGTCACCATAAATGAACCAAAGGTATTTAATAGTAGTCGCTTCTATATGTCCAACGACATACAACAAGTCTTTTTCAACCCAATCTTCTACAGTCTTACAGTTATTCGTAATCATTGGATTATTGGCATACAGTTTATCTTTAGGATAAGAACTATTTAGTGCCAAATTAGCATTAGCAGTTTGTATTTTCTTAATTTCAATTGCATCACCATTTTTAAGCATTAAATCAGGAGGATTATTTTGATTGCCTATATATGAAAATGGAGAATTATTTAATAATGATTGATTATAATTTACCGAATTAATCATACTTTCACAAAATACTCTTTGTATATAGCATTCCAAAGATTGCCCAACAGCATTGATTCTATTAGTGTTGATGCTTTGCTCTTTTATTTCTGTTGTAGGATTGTCAATAATAAATTTAATTACTTTTAGCAGGTTAGACATATTATTACCAATTTATTTTATTTTAATGACGACTTTTAATCACTTCATAATACATACTGCGGTTGGGTGCGCGTGAAATACCTTCAGTGATAGCAGCAGAACGGCCTTTATAGCTCATAAGATTCCTTGATTTTTAGGTTGAGGTTTAAGTATTCAAGTATTTAGTACTAAAATATTTAGTATTTAAAATTACTTTATTTACTTTTTACTTAAACATCTATTATATTAATAATATTTTCAAGCAAGACAAGTGTAAGACAAGTATTAAGCAAGTAGTTTAAGCTGACGTATATCATACATAATTGTATTAGGCATCAATGTGGTTAAGCAAAGCAATTAAACGCCATCCTATAGCATACGCTAAATTTACAGGAACTGCATTGCCAATTTGTTTATATTGTGCGGTTACTGGTCCTAAAAATACCCACTCATCAGGGAATGTTTGTACTCGTGCATATTCTCTAACGGTTAAAGGGCGATGCTCTTCAGGGTGGCATCGCTCGGTTTGTTTTTGTGAGGGGCTACATGTTAAAGTTAAACTAGGTTCATTCCAAGATAAACGTCTTGCCATACCCGTTTTTCCGCCCCCTAAAAAATAACTACCCTGCATATATTCACGCTGTAATTCATCAGGTAAGTCACGCCAATAGCCACCTTGAGGCACTTGACTTAAAATTTCTGCTTTTCTTTTAGGATATTTTTGTCCTTCAGTACTAAGTTTAGTTACATCATCTGCATATAGTTCACCTGCTTTTAAAGCATCTTTTAGTACCATAACACGCTTATAGGGCGATGGCCATTTAAAATTATTAAGATGTGCTAAATCATTTCTAATTGCAATAAGTATTAATCGTTCACGTTTTTGTGGAACTTTATAAAAAATGGCTTTAAGTACTTTAGGTTCTATTAGTGTATATCCTAAATTTTTAATAGTTTCTTTTATAATTTTAATAGTTTTTCCATTGTCGTGGTCAAGTAAACCCCTAACATTCTCTGCCATAAATACTTTAGGCTGAATTTCTTGAACGGCACGTGCAAACTCAAAAAATAGAGTACCCCTTGCATCTTCAAAACCAAGCTGCTTTCCTGCAAATGAAAATGATTGGCAAGGAAAGCCACCTGATATAAAATCAACACCTACATAAGGCTTAAAATTTATTTGGGTAATATCACTTTCTAAAATATTCCAGTGTGGTCTATTGTGTCGCAAGGTATTACAAGCATGTTTATCTACTTCATTTAATAACACGGCATTAAAACCAGCTTGCTCTAAACCTAAAGCCAACCCGCCTGCCCCTGAAAACAACTCAATTGATGAAAATGACTTTATGGGTTGAATTAGATTTTCTTCGTCCCATGATGAATAAAACATTTCAGCAATGATTTTAAATGATAATAAATCTTTAATTAAATAATGCTTTTCGCCGGTGTCAGTCGTTATTGGGTTTATCTTCCCATTAAGTTCCCATTTATTAATGGTATTTTTTGACATAGATAATATGTCAGCTAATAGGTTAGTATGAATACTATCGTTGCCTAAACTTAGGCTTTCGTTAAAGGACTCATTAAAGTCAAAAGCTAAATTCATTAAACCCCTCATATTTTTTAAATGAGAGTAAATACAGGCTTTTCAGAGTGTTTTTATCCATCACTTTGAGTTCTTTTAATACGCTATTACTTTCTTTTTCCAAAATTACATTAGCCACAACATCATCAATGATACTGTTTCATAAAAATAGCCTTTATTTTAATATTAAAATATTTACGCTACAAACCGAAATACCGCTTGAGAGCCGCGTAAGTTAGGTAAAACTTGAATAGGCAATCCTTGGTGTAGGGCAACACAGTCCTTGATAATTAAACCACAGCTGGCTGCTAAATCAGCAAAATCATGCAAGGTGGCACAGCGTAAATTAGGTGTATCAAACCATTGATAAGGCAAGGTCGCCGAGACTGGCATACGTCCACCCAGTAGCTGCCAACGGTGCTGCCAATAGCCAAAGTTAGGGAAACTTAAAATAGCCTCACGCCCCACCCGTGCAATTTCTGTAAGCATAGGTTTAACGTGGTGCATTTGTTGCAAGGTTTCAAGCTGCAATACCACATCAAACGCATTGTGTTCAAATAAGGCTAAACCACTTTCTAAGTCTTGTTGAATCACATCAATGCCGCGTTCAAGTGTAGCTAAAACAGCCCTATCGTCTAAATCTATACCCAATACAGTACAGTTTTTTTCATCGCGTAAATAAGCTAGTAAAGCCCCGTCAGAACAGCCTAAATCTAAAACGCGTGAACCATTTTTAACCCATTGTGCGACATATTTTTGATCAGGGCGTAGTGTGTTTGATATTGAAGGATTCATAGTGTTGCTTGTATTCGTTTAAAATAAGCTCGCATCGCACTAATATAGCGTGAATCCGTTAGTAAAAAAGCATCATGTCCGTGCGGAGCATTAATTTCAGCATAACTGACATGCTTGTGTGTTTTAATTAAAGCCGCCACAATTTCACGTGAACAAGCGGGACTAAAACGCCAATCCGTGCTAAAGCTAACGACAAAGTAGTGGGCTTGAACATCTTTTAATGCTAATGCCAAATGACCTTGATATTTAGCGGCTGGGTCAAAATAATCTAAAGCTTTGGTAATCAGTAAATAAGTATTCGCATCAAAATAAGTCGCAAATTTTTCGCCTTGATAACGTAAATAACTTTCCACTTGAAAATCAGCCGATGCCTTATCAGTGCCTAATTTAAATTGTAGCGTATCATATTTTAATTGACGGCCAAATTTTTCAGCCATATCATTATCGCTTAAATAAGTGATATGCCCAATCATTCGGGCGACTGACAAGCCACTTTTTGGAATACCGCCTGTTTTATAATCAGGATCTTTTAAAATAGCTTGTCGTGCTACATCATTAAATGCGATATTTTGAGCACTTAATTTTGAGGTACTCGCAATCACTATGCAATGCTTTAAGCGGTTTGGATAGTGTATTGACCAACTTAATGCTTGCATACCACCTAAACTACCACCCATAACCGCTGCCCACTGATTAATTTTTAAATAATCAGCCAATCTAGCTTGTGTATTGACCCAATCTTCTACTGTAACCATAGGAAAATCTTGTCCCCACGGCTTATTATTAACAGGGTTAATAGACGTAGGGCCAGTGCTACCAAAACAAGAGCCTAGATTATTGACACCCACTACAAAAAATACGTCAGTATCAACTGATTTGCCCGAACCAATCATATTGTCCCACCACCCTAATTGCTCGTGTTCATCAAGGCCTGCTACATGATGGCTGGCATTTAAGGCATGGCAGATTAAAACCGCATTTGATTTATCCGCATTAAGCGTGCCGTAAGTTTCTACGCGTAAGCAATAACTAGGTAGCACAGTCCCACTTTGTAAAAGGAGGGGGACGTCAAATATAATGTCTTGAGTATGGCTATTTAATGCAAGATTGACAGCATTGTGAAAAATGATAGGTGCTGGCATCATAAAGATTAGATAAACTAAGTTGAATAAATAAACAGGCAAACAAATTAATATGTAAATAAGTAAATAAGTAAATAAGTAAATAAGTAAATAAGTAAATAAGTAAAGTCCAGTTAAATAAAAATAAATTAAATACTAATTAATAAAATAATAAAAATCACTGGGTTGTTTGACGCATTCTGGCTGCTGCCGCGTGGGCGGGTAAACCTTCGCTATCCGCTAAAGTACCCGCAATATGTGCTAAATGGTTCGCCCCAGCACTAGAGGCAAAAATAATACTTGAGCGTTTTTGAAAATCATATACGCCTAATGGACTAGAAAAACGGGCAGTACGCATAGTAGGTAACACGTGGTTAGGACCGGCACAATAATCGCCTAAACTTTCACTGCTATAAGCTCCCATAAAAATAGCACCACTATGACGAATCAATGGCAGTAAAGACTGTGGGTCTGCAACAGATAGTTCCATGTGTTCAGGAGCAATCCAGTTGCAAATATCACATGCATCATTTAAATCACGGGTTAAAATAAATGCCCCACGGTTACGCAAACTGGTTTCAATGATAGCTGCCCTAGGCATAGTCAATAGTAAACGTTCAACACTTTGGCACACCGCATCTAAATATGCGGCATCGGGACACAACAAAATACTTTGTGCCATTTCATCGTGTTCGGCTTGACTAAATAAATCCATAGCGACCCAATCAGGTGGCGTAGTACCATCAGCAATAATTAAAATTTCTGATGGCCCTGCAATCATATCAATACCTACTGTACCAAATACACGCCGTTTAGCCGCCGCTACATAAGCATTGCCAGGACCGACAATTTTATCAACCGCAGCGATAGTGTCTGTGCCATACGCTAAAGCAGCTACCGCTTGCGCGCCACCTATAGAAAATACGCGGTCAACCCCCGCAATAGCCGCCGCTGCCAGTACTAAGGGTCTATGTATTCCATCAGGCGTTGGGGCAACCATAATTATTTCACTGACACCCGCGACTTTAGCAGGAATAGCATTCATTAATACACTGCTAGGGTAAGCTGCTTTGCCACCCGGTACATATAAACCGACTCGGTCAAGGGGGGTAATACGTTGTCCTAAAACAGTGCCATCAGCTTCGGTATACGTCCAGTCAGTCGCTTTTTGACGTTCGTGAAAAATGCGGATACGCTGGGCAGCTATTTCAAGGGCTTGGCGTTCATCAGGAGTAATTTGACTAAGTGCCACTTCTAAGGTGTTTCTAGGCACTTCTAATTCAGCCACACTGTTGGCACTTAATCTATCAAAACGATGGGTATATTCCAGTATGGCTGCATCTCCACGGGCTTGTACATCTTTTAAAATAGCGGCTACTGTCGCTTCAATAGCTTCGTTCGCTTGTGCTTCAAAACGGGTGAGTGCTATTAACTGTGTTTGAAAATCAGGGGCTTGGCTATTAAGGCGGCGTAGTTCAGTGGCAAGTAAAGGCATAGAGTTTATCAGTGAAAATGGTTATAAGGTTAAATATTAAGTAAGCATTAGATTTTTTTCAAAACTATATTTATATGAAAAAAACTTTGGCTTTAAAAGCAGTTTATTGTATAAATAATGCTTAGAATCAGGATTTTTAAGATTAAAAGATAAAACAGGATTTAAAAAATATCTTTAAAATTCTTAAAATTCTTAAAATTCTTAAAACGCTTAAAATAGTTAAATTCTGAAAATATTGATTTAGACTTTAATGTTTAAAGTTTAAGAAACTTATAAAAGTATATTTTTAATAGTTAATTATTAAGCCTAAAATCAAGTATAAAAACAGCATAATCATAGTGACACAGCAAAAAAAGTTTAGTTTATATTGATACACTTCTTTCAAAATTATTAAAAATATATTTAGTATATTTATAAGGTTTAAAACTTAAAGTTTGAATCAAGATTTTTAGAATTTAAGGATTTTTAAATCTTGCTTTATCTTTTAACCTTAAAAATCCTGATTCTAAGCTTTATATAAAATAAACTGCTTTTAAAATAAAAGCTTTTTTCGTATAAATACAATTTTTAAAGAAGTCTAATAAGGTTTTTAATGTTTAATACTTTTCTCTACACCTTCAGATAAAGCAGTAATAATCGGTTTTAGCAACGACTGTTTCAATTTTAAGCTGGCAATATTAGCGACTAAATGGCTAGATATTTTACATATTTCTTCTACTTCAACCAAATGATTGGCTTTTAATGTGTTGCCCGTCGAGACTAAATCAACAATCACGTCAGCTAAGTTAGTCAGCGGGGCCAGTTCCATACTGCCGTATAATTTAACGACATCAATATGAACGCCTTTGGCTGCAAAGTGAGTACGGGTTGTCTCTATATATTTAGTGGCAACACGCAAACGAGAGCCTTGCTTAACCTTGGTTTTATAGTCAAAATATTCAGGGGCTGCAACACACACGCGACACTGGGCAATTTTTAAATCTAATAAACTGTATAAACCAGCCATACTGTGTTCCATTAGAGTATCCCAACCGCTAATTCCTAAATCAGCAGCTCCTAAACCTACATAAGTCGGTACATCACTGGCTCGTACAATGACGATTCGTACATCAGGGCGGCTGGTGTGTAAAATGAGTTTACGGGTTTTTTCTGGATTATCTAATAAGTAAATACCCGCACCTTCTAACAAGGGCAGAGTTTCTTCTAGGATTCGTCCTTTAGGCAAAGCAATGGTAATTATTGGCGTGTCAGTAGCAGTCATAGTGTATGTTCAGGCTGATTGTTTATGGCTAATACGTTCAATTTGAGCACCAACGGCACGTAATTTTATCTCCATTTGTTCATAGCCACGATCTAAATGATAGACTCGGTCTAAAACACTTTGCCCTTTGGCGGCTAAAGCTGCAATGACTAAACAGGCACTGGCACGTAAATCAGTCGCAATAACAGGTGCACCATTGAGCTGTTTTATCCCCCGTACAATGGCGGTATGCCCATCAATAGTAATGTCAGCACCTAAGCGGCACAACTCTTGTACGTGCATAAAGCGATTTTCAAAAATATGTTCACTGATAGTAGCAACACCATTAGCAATGGTATTGACTGCCATAATCTGTGCTTGCATATCGGTTGCAAAACCAGGGTATTCACGGGTTTGAAAGCTCATAGCACTAGGGATTGTCCCAACTGACATACTGGCCTGAATACATGTACCATCAGCATTAATGTTTAGTTTTAAACCACATTCACGCAATTTATCCAGTGTAGCTCCCATACTGGCAGCATCTGTTTTGTGTAAAGTAATCTCACCACCTGTCATAGCCACTGCACATAAAAATGTACCTGCTTCAATACGGTCTGGCATAACAGTGTAATTTGCACCGTGCAGAGTATCTACCCCTTGAATGACCAATCTATCCGTGCCAATACCTGAAATATTAGCACCCATTGCGACTAGTAAATGGGCTAAATCACTCACTTCAGGTTCACGGGCAGCATTTTCTAAAATAGTTTCACCACGGGCTAGGCACGCTGCCATCAAAAGATTTTCAGTGCCTGTTACGGTAATCATATCGGTACGGACTAAAGATCCTTGTAAACGGCGTTCACCATTAACTGTTGGGGCGGTGGCATAGATATAACCGCCTTCTACAGTAATATTTGCACCCAGTGCTTGTAAGCCTTTAATGTGTTGGTCTACGGGTCTTTGCCCAATGGCACACCCACCAGGTAAGCTGACTTTAGCATGGCCAAACCGTGCTAATAACGGGCCGAGGACTAAAATACTGGCACGCATCGTTTTAACTAAATCGTAAGGGGCTTCTTGAGAGTGAATATTAGCGGCATTAATGGTAAATAGATCATCACCATCAGCGTGTTTAATATCACGGTTAATAATACAACCCATTCTTTTTAATAAAGTGCTTAAAGTGTTGATATCTGCTAAATGAGGTACATTGCCTAAATGCAGCGGTTCAGCAGTCAATAAGCTTGCGGCTATGATAGGCAAAGCGGCATTTTTTGCACCTGATATAGTCATATCGCCGCGTAAGGGTGTGCCACCCGTGATTAATAATTTATCCATTGCGTTGTTCCCATTCTATAGGCGTATAAGTGTTCATTGATAAAGCATGAATTTCAGATTTCATTCGTGTGCCTAAAGCGGCATACACTTGCTGATGTCTAGCGATTAAACGTTGGTGATTAAATGCGTCGCTAACGATAGTGGCATAAAAATGTTGCCCATCACCTGTAACGGTAATGTAGTCGCATTTAAGAGTATTGGCGATATTATCGCGGATAGAGTCGGGCGTAGGTAAGTTCATACGTATTTAAGTAGGTATTACATTTATAATAAACAATAAACAATAAACAATAAACAATAAACAATAAACAATAAACAATAGTTAATAATAATAATAATTATTAATTAATAATTATTATATTGATAATAAAGCATAAATAAACAGTAATATTGTTTATCGTATATTTTTAATGTTTTTAAAGTATAGTCAACTTAACTGAATCATTTTTAAGTACGTAAATTCTTTCAGTACAGTGGTTCTTGAATATTGTTTGTTTATTTTTAATAGCTTAATAATTATTTAATGGTTTAGCTGTAATTTTTTGGAGACGATTATGGATCCTCTTGCCTATCCAATTTTTAAGTTCGTGTCATCGCTTGTTCGCCAAGATTTTAATCAAATTATGAATCAAGGAACTACAATACTGGCTGGTCATGTATTGATATTAGCAGCGGCGTTTGAAGTTATATTTTTAATATATTTTGGATTTTTAATTGCGTTTGGAAAGGCAACTGACAGTATTAAAAGCCCTAATTTAAACTCATTGCTGTACCACATGTTTACCTTTATATTTATGATTGGTATGTTAAGAGAGATAAATACAATTTTAAATTTTATACTATCGTTTAGAGATATGCTAGTTTCTGGTTTATTGGTAGGGGCAGAAGGCACACCTGGTACTCTTGCTGGCGATAGGTCTCAGTCTCAATTGGATTTGATGGCTGCAGCGTTTGTAGCTTTAAATGTAGCACAAGCCTTTACTACACCGAATGACTTGTCTACCAGCTTAAGTCAAACATCGGTTATGCTTAGTTTAGGTGCAGATGTTGCACCACAAATAATGGGCGGTATTGTTCTTTTAC
>JAYWHD010000159.1:0-5837 GCA_043777895.1 Betaproteobacteria bacterium
ATTATTACTTTTGTTAATAAAATGGATAGAGAAGTACGCGATCCATTGGATATTATGGACGAAATTGAACGTACTTTAGGTATGACTGCTGTGCCTATGACTTGGCCGGTGGGTATGGGTAAGCAGTTTCGTGGCGTTTATGATTTGCGTAAAACAACGATGACTTTATTTAAGTCGGGTAAAGACAAGTTGTCTGAATTAGCCGATGATACTTTACCTAATTTAGAGTGTGATTTAGCCAAACAATTATTTGGTAGTGAGCGAGAACAAGCGATTGATGAACTCAATTTATTAGCCAGTGCCAATGAAGTGTTTGATAACAATCAATTTTTAGCAGGTAAGCATACGCCTTTGTTTTTTGGGTCGGGTGTTAATAATTTTGGTGTACAAGAAGTGTTAGATGCTTTAGTCGATTATGCTCCTGCTCCTTCAGAACGCCGTGCTAAACAACGAATTGTTAAACCTGAAGAGGCAACATTTACGGGAGTAGTTTTTAAAATTCAAGCGAATATGGACCCAGCACACCGCGACCGTATTGCGTTTGTGCGGGTGTGTTCAGGCAAATTTGAACGCGGTATGAAAATTCGTGTAGGGCGTACGGGTAAAGACATTCGTCCTGGTACAGTGGTCAGCTTCTTATCGCAACGCCGTGAGCTATTGGAAGTTGCTTATCCTGGTGATATTATCGGTATTCCTAACCATGGCACACTACATTTAGGCGATAGTTTGACTGAAGGTGAAGATTTACAATATATGGGTTTACCGTATTTCGCCCCTGAAATGTTTCGTGCCGTTGAGGTTAAAGACCCGATGCGTAGTAAACAGCTGCGTACAGGTTTACAACAATTAGGTGAAGAAGGAGCCATTCAAGTATTTCGTCCTTATTTGGGCGGAAGTTTATTATTGGGGGCAGTTGGGCAGCTTCAGTTTGAAGTAGTCCAGCACCGTCTTAA
Organism: Betaproteobacteria bacterium; assembly: GCA_043777895.1. Lineage (GTDB taxonomy): Bacteria > Pseudomonadota > Gammaproteobacteria > Burkholderiales > Burkholderiaceae_C > JBDLSY01. The sequence goes on from JAYWHD010000159.1 coordinate 954, forward strand.
AACTGAATATGGGGCAGAAGCACGCATTGAAGGCAGTAAATATAACCTTGCTCGTTGGATTAGTTGTGAGGATTCAGTCGTACTAAAGCGTTTTATGGAGGCTAATGCATTTCGTATGGCTTATGATGTAGTTGATTCACCTGCTTTTTTAGCCGCCCACGCCAGTGAACTAAAATTAGCTGCAGAGCGGTTTCCAGATGTTAAGTTTCATTCGCTTAGAGAACACGCCAGTGCAGTGGGGTAATGTGTGTTAATAGTCGCAGCTTTAATAAATAATAAATAATAAATAATAAATAATAAAGTCATTATTAAAACATAATTTATAAAAATGTATTATAATTATTTTTGTCGCGGCTGTAGCTCAGTTGGATAGAGTATCTGGCTACGAACCAGAGGGTCGTGGGTTCAATTCCTGCCAGCCGCACCAAAATGTAAAAACCCCCTTAATTTTTTTAAGGGGGTTTTTTCTTATATCAGAATAAATGAAGATGAAAAAATACCATTTTGATAAAAAATCTAAGTCCTAAAAAAAAGAAAAATCTTTTAGAAGTTTCTATAGGGGACAAAAGATTTTTCGCTAATCTAATTAATTAAAATTTAGAAACGATGACACTACAACGAATAATGGCTATTAATATTAGGGCGAATAGCAATACTTTAAATATTATTCAAAGCTAGTTGAATGGCATCAACCCGTGCTGTTTGTATAGCTTGGGCGATTTGCTGTGTACTTGGCGTTACGTCTAAACCAGTAACGGCGAACTGTGCAATTTTATTCTTAAGTTGAGCAATTACGCTATTGCCTTGTACTGATTTAGCGGCTTTTAACGCCAGTAATAAGCGTTCTATTTGTAGATAAGGTTTGTTTTCAAACCCCAGTCGTCCTTGAGTATCTGCTTGGCAACATACTAAAACTGCTTCAAAGCGACTGAATTGGCGTAACGCATCACAACGCATTAATAAATGCAAGCAGCCCATAGCATTGAGTTCAAGGCTACGGTGAATATTGCCATGTTCAGCGGCTACAAGCAATGCTAATTGTTTACAATCATTGGGGACACGTAAGCGTTTACATAAAGCTTCAATCAATGGAAAACTGCGTCCTTCATGACCAAGATGGCGTGGTAATTCATGCTGTGCCGTCAGTGCTTTACCCACATCATGCATCAAACTGGCAAATCTAATGGATAATTGATTAGACAGTTGTGTTGCACGGTTTAGTACCATACTTGTATGGATATAACAATCAATTTCAGGATGATGTTTCGCAGGTTGCGGTATACCTTGTAATGCTTTTATTTCGGGTAACAAAACGGCTAATGCCCCACAATCATCTAAGACACTTAACATACGTAACGGCTTTTTTTCAAGTAAACCACGTGATAACTCTTGCCATATTCTTTCTGGGACTAAATAGGTTAGTTCGCCTGTTTGTACCATATTACGCATCATCATCATGGTTTCAGGGGCGACTACAAAGTCATCATAACGGGCAGCAAAGCGAGCCAACCGTAAAATACGCAACGGGTCTTCTATAAAAGAGTCACTGACATGACGGAATATTTTATTTTTTAAGTCTAATTGCCCGCCATAAGGGTCAATCAAATCGCCTTCTTTTGTTTGGGCGATGGCATTAATGGTTAAATCACGCCGTGCTAAATCTTCTAGTAAAGTTACTTCTGGTGAAGCGTGTATAGTAAAACCTGTATAGCCATTACCTTGTTTACGTTCGGTACGGGCTAAAGCGTATTCTTCGTAGGTTTTTGGGTGTAAGAATACGGGAAAATCTTTGCCCACCGATTTAAAGCCTTGTGCTTGCATAGCGTGTACTGTGCTACCCACAACAACATAGTCACGGTCTCCTACCGCAAGGCCTAGTAACGTATCGCGTACTGCACCACCGACTAAATATATTTGAGTGGGGTTCATGGAATTTGATTTTTATATTAATTTTTATTGATATGTTATTGATAATTTATGCTTATACTTATACTTATACATTATATTTGGTAATGTTCAAATAAAACTGATGCAAGCAATTTAATACTTAAGAAGTAACTAGTAAAGTAACTAGCCTAACATATTAATATAAATACTATAAAAGTTAAAATTTAACATTACCTTATATTTATATTTTTACCAATAATTTTCAACTGCAATATTGCCTAACTGTTTACTACGGCTTACAGTTAAGCCACGGTTTTTCAAAGCCGTACGAGTATCGCTAACCATATCTGGATTACCACAAATCATAACGCGAGAACTTTCTGGAGTCAATAAGCTATTAACGGCTAATTCCAACACACCGCTATCAATTAGCGTGGGTATGCGTCCAACTAAAGCCCCTATAGGTAAGTTTTGTACAGGCTCACGCGTCAGACAAGGTTGATAGATTAGCTTTTCAGCGTTGTCTTTAAACAATTCGTGATTAGATAAATTGACTAGGGTATTTGTATAAGTCAGCTCATCACGATGACGCACCCCGTGAACCACAATAATACGTCTGTAGTGTTGCCATACTTCAAAATCAGCCAAAATACTTAAAAAAGGGGCTAATCCTGTTCCTGTAGACAATAACCATAAATTTTGTTGCGGTAGTTGCTCAAAACGGCTAGTCGTTAGAAACCCATAAGGTGTTTTTTCTAGTAAAACGGTATCGCCTAGATTGAGACGGCTTAATTCACCAGTAAACTCGCCGTTAGGCACAACAATAGAATAAAATTCTAAATAAGGTTCATAAGTCGCATTGACTATACTGTATGCTCGCCAAACAGGTTTAGATTCACCCATTTTTAATACACCCAAACGCGCCCATTGCCCCGCTTCAAAGCGGTAAGTTTTAGGGCGAGTGATTCGAAAACTAAATAGCTTAGGTGTCCATGGTTTCAACCAAATAATAGTTTCAGACGTAAACTTATTATTGTTAATATTGTTATTATTGTCTATAGTTTTTTCTATTAAAATTGCATTATTAGTGTGCATGAGCGCTGTGGTTATGTCCAGTAGCTGGGATTTTTATCTGTGGTGCTGCTATTACTGTTGAGTTTGAGACACGTAATTGATTCATTTCTTTGATTTCACGCACTTGTGCTTTAATTATTGCTTGTGCTAAAGCCTTTATTTTAGGGTCTTTACCGTGGGCTATGACTACTTTTGCCATATCAATTGCACCTTGATGGTGTGGAATCATACCTGCTAAAAAGTCGGCATCGGCATCGCCTGTGAAAGCAATATTCATATTGGCGTGCATCGTGTCATTAGCACGTTGATAGGCTTGGGTAGACAGTGATGAATGCGTAGTAACGGGTATTTTTGATGTAGTTGGCTGATGTGTCGTTGCCCATGACGAAGCAGAGATTATGCTAATGATAATCGCGGTATAAAGGACAGTTTTTTTACTGATATGCAGCATACTGATATTCCTATTAAATATAAAAACGTAAAGGTGTAAAGGTGTAAAGATGTAAAGGTGTAAAGGTGTAAAAGTATAAAAGTATAAAGACAAAAAATATAATTTGACTAAAAATAAAGCATTATTTAATAAGGCATTATTTTTCTAACAAGTGAAGTTTTTTAGGCACATCTTTCCACTGGTCTGCATCAGGTAAAGCAGGTTTAGTGCGTGTAATAGACGGCCATAACTTAGTCAGTTCGGCATTAATTTTAATTAACGCTAGCTGGTCAGCGGGCACATCTTCTTCGCTTACAATTGCATTGACTGGGCATTCAGGTACACACACAGCACAATCAATACATTCATCAGGGTCAATTACTAAAAAATTGGGCCCTTCACGAAAGCAATCTACAGGACACACGTCTACACAGTCAGTGAATTTACATTTAATGCATGATTCTAAAACAACAAATGTCATAGCAAGCCCTTGTTTAAAATGTTTGAAATTTAAAATAATATTAAGATATTAAGATATTAAGATATTAACAATAACGAATAAAAAATAACGAGTAATTTACTATTTTAATAGGTTTACAGCCGATACACCATACGGGCTGCATAATTTATAGTATTTTCATCTAAATTAATAGGGATATCAATAATCCAATCAGTGTTGGCTGGAATAGAGCCTAGCGATGCGGGTACTGGTGGAAATACGTGAGCCGGCAGTATTTTTTTGGCTAATATTGCTCCTTCAAGCGTACTGATAGTGAGTTCGATATCGGGCGACTGAATCGCTAAATGGCTAGTATTGCGTATAGTTGCTTGCATACGGTAAGTTGCCATACCTGGGGTAGTAGCCATATTATTAGGTAATTTATTTAAACTAATACCGTCTAAAGACAAAGGTTTAAGCCAGGCAGCAGGCGTATAAACACAGCCTGTTATGCTGCACAAATGTTTAAATACCACTGTAGTAACGGGCAAGGTATTCATCACGGGATACCGTACCCATAGTAAAAACTGTAGCAACAAAGCCACACTTGCTAAGCCAGTAATACTGATTATCCCTATTTTTAGTAAATGGTTAAGTATTAAGCGGCTGGTGATCCAAAATGATGATTCAGGGCGTTTAACCGTTTTTTTAGACCGTCTTTTAGTATTAGAAGTACTAGAAATGCTAGAAACAGATTTTTTAGGGAGTGCAGCAGAACTTTTGAGATGAATCGCTGTCTGTTTATCTACATTTGCTTTTAATAGTTTAGCTTTAGATTCAGCGTCTAATAATTGCCTTGCTTTGATTTTGGCTCGGCGATTGGCGGTATATTCTTTTTGTTGTTCTGATAATTCTGAATAGTCAGTTTTAGCATTAGCGATAACAGTAGGCAGTTGATTTTTTGGAAGTTCTAAATTATTTAAGTAATTTGAAGCGTTTGAAGCATTTAAATCGTTTAAGTTTGAAGTATTTGAAGTATTTGAATTATTTAAGT
>JAYWHD010000160.1:0-2102 GCA_043777895.1 Betaproteobacteria bacterium
AACAGTGCAAAGTCTGTAAAGCTACCGATATTCGTTTTGACGCGAAGCATTTGGGCTATGTAATTTTATTTACGCAAGGCACGTCAAAATACGAAAAACGACTAAGATGTGTTGGCTGTTTTTGGCACGACCCGTTGGAGTTTAGAAATTACTTAACTGTAATTAATCAAAAAACTCATAATATAATTATGATACGTATAAACAAAGCAACAGTTGTTGAACTAATGGCGAAAAAATATTTTGACTTTTAAGGAATTAGCTAAAGCGTTAAATATTTAGACAACTCAACTTTCAAATATTCTTTTGGAAAAATTTCAGCCGATAAAAAGAGTAATATTATAGAATTAGCTGATTTTCTTGAATTTAGTCTTCTTAGACTTATTAAGGAAAAAACAAGTATAAATAAAAATGAATTATGTTGGTTCAAAATTCAAGAAGTTGTTGAAAAATTGATGCGTAATTTTGGAAGGTATGGTGTTGCAACCATTGAATATCAGCGATTCAAAGCAGATAAAACGGCTAATAGAAACCATATAGCCAGTAAAACAACAGAGTATTTACATATTTTAGAAAAGTCTTTTTAAAGTAATCTTAATTTTATAGCAATAACATTTTAAAAATTAACACTTTGTCTTACCAGCTTATTTACAGTACACAGCTTAAACCAATCTAACTGCGGCTGATATACAGCAGTTTGTATGTTTAGCAAACCCAGCACACTGTAAAATAAATTATGATGACTTAAAGGAGTTGATTTCTGTTGGTGTAAGCAACGCATATCAACGCCACGCTGTTTGGCTAAATTGTCTGATAACCACACAATCAAAGGAATATGGGTTTGTGCTTTGGGAGCAAGTGAATACGGTAACCCGTGTAAATAATTACCATTTTCGCCCAAGGACTCACCGTGATCAGACATATAAATAAGGCTAGTGGCAAAGGTATCATCTAAAGACTGTAACTGTTTAATGGTACTAGACAACAAGTAATCGGTATAAACAATACTATTGTCATAAGCATTAATCACATGCTGAACATCGCACTGTTGTAATGCACTGCTGGTACACTCTGGCTTAAATTGTTTAAAAGACTCGGGGCTACGCTGATGATAAGCAGGGCCGTGGCTACCCATTTGATGCAATACAATCACAATGCCTTTAGTAGGCGTGGGATTTAGTGTTTTATCTGTCTGTGCAGCGGCTAGTGTTTTAACTCTATCTGACAAATTGTGTATTAATATTTCATCAAAGCACCCTTTACTATGACAATATTTAGGGTGTTCAGTACGTGTTAAATCTTTATTAGGCACTCTGTCACATACCCCTTTACATCCTGAATTATTGTCTAGCCACAGTATTTTATAACCCGTTTTTTGTAAAATATCCAACATATTTTCATAATTGGCTGACCGTGCAAAAAAATCGGTACGGTCTAAATGTGAAAACATACAAGGAACACTGTCAGCAGTATTCGTACCACACGAAGTGACTTGGGTAAAGCTTACTAATTCAGTACTTTTAAGAGTGTCTAAATAAGGGGTCGTGCTAATATTTACGCCGATTTTATTTTCAGAACGATAACCATTAAGACTAAAATGATCGCTACGGGCTGTTTCACCCAGCACTAAAACCAATACGGGTAACGGTGAACTTATACCCAGTGCCTGTGCAGCCCCTAAAGTTTTAAAGGGTAACTCGGCACGTTCACCCACTATAACACGCCCCATACTGTACATAGCGTTAAAAGGAGTAATTTGATAGCGTAAAGTTTTATGGCTACGCATCAAAGTTGCCACATCAGATTGAATCACTAATAAACTAAGCACTAAAACAATTAGTGCTGTAAATACCGCAATGACATTACGCTTAAACGCTTTAGGTAGGCTGTATCTCTCAAATGATTGTATAGATATCCAATAAAAAGGCACTAAAATAGTAAAAAAAGCGACTACAAACATAGTCCAATTGATTAAATCACGTACTTCACGCACATCAGTTTGTAGTGCATTACGCACCATTGATGCATCAATCACTACCCCATAACTAAACATAAAATACTGTGCAGGTACTGTTAAAATGAGCAATATAAATGCTATTAATTTA
>JAYWHD010000161.1:0-16373 GCA_043777895.1 Betaproteobacteria bacterium
TAGCACATTTAAAATCTACTAGAACTATTAGAACTTTTTTTGAAAAAACAATAGAGGCTGAAGTAGAAGGGATTTACTTAAAAACTAAAACTGATTTTATGATTGCCAAAGGCTTATTAGATTTAGTAGAAACGCCTTACTTTCATTTTCAAGAATATAAGAAAGAAAAAGACCCTTATGGCGACCCGCTGGGGCAATTGTTAGAAGCCTTTTTAATTGCACAAGCCATGAATCAAAACGGTAAGCCCATGTATGGAGCTTATATTGTTGGACGCTATTGGTATTTTGTAACGATGGCAGCTAAAGAGTATTGCGTTAGCCCGTCTTATGATAGCACCAAAGAAGCTGAATTGATGCAGATTATTGCCGTATTAAGGCACTTTAAAACTATTTTAGAAACAGTGTTGATGATTGATGATTGATTGATGATTAATAAATTGATGATTAATAATTAATTAAGGAACTTAAAATGAGTAACCAACTGTTTTATGGCGATAATTTAAATGTATTACGCAATAAGATTCCAAGCGACAGCGTAGATTTATGTTACATAGACCCGCCTTTCAATTCTAAGCGTAATTATTTTCAGATATATAACAATATCGGCACTGATAGCGGCGATAAAGCCCAAGCACAAGCCTTTATGGATACTTGGGAATGGGGCGATGAAGCTATTTCTGGGTTGTCTTATATTACCAATCTTGATAACCTCAATAATAATAAATTTACGCCGCAAACTGTGGCTTTAATTAAAGGTTTAGAGCAAGTATTAGGCTATGGCGATTTATTCGCTTATTTGGTTCACATGACGTTGCGGGTGGTTGAAATTCACAGGGTTTTAAAACCGACAGGCAGCTTTTATTTGCACTGCGACCCCACTGCTTCGCATTATCTAAAGTTAATATTAGACAGTATCTTTTGTGCCGATGGCAATGGTGGACAGTTTTTAAATGAAATTATTTGGAAACGACTTCAAGGAGCAGGCAAAGGGTCGCAACACACTAAAAGAAAATTTGGTGCGAATACGGATACTATTTTATTTTATGCTAAATCCTCTGCTTATCAATTTAATCCTCATCGTCAATTAGCTGATGATGAACTGAATGAAAAATTTAATAAAATAGACGAAAATGGTAATAAGTATTATGATGACTCTGCCCATATTTACCGATCTATGGGTTTAGGTGTGCGTCCTAATTTATGTTATGAATGGCGTGGATTTAAAAATAAAACACCTGCTGGATGGGTTTTAAGTCAAGAACGTTTAGAAGAAGAATATCAAAAAGGTAATTTTATTATTAAAAAAAATGGTAAATTAGAAAGGCGTAAGTATCTTAAAGATTTTGAGGGTGTTAATATTTCTAATTTTTGGGAAGACATACTCCCTGCACAGGGTAAAGAAAAGCTTGGCTATCCCACACAAAAACCTGAACCATTATTAGAGCGAATCATTCAGGCTAGTAGTAAAAAAGGTGATGTTGTATTAGATGCGTACTGTGGCTGTGGTACAACAGTAGCGGTGGCACACCGCTTAAAACGCAAATGGATAGGGATTGATATTACCTATCAAAGTATTAGCTTGATATTGTTTAGATTAAAAAAACAATATCCAAAACAATGGGCAAAATTAGAATCTTCAATTAAATTAGACGGTATCCCCAAAGATAAAGAATCAGCCATTGCCTTAGCCAATCGCAAAGACGATAAAACCCGCAAAGAATTTGAAAAATGGGCGGTTTTAACGTATTCCGACAATCAAGCCCGTATCAATGATAAAAAAGGCGCAGATGGCGGCGTTGATGGCATTGCTTATTTTATGATTGATGCCAATACCAACGGTAAAGCAATTTTTCAAGTCAAATCAGGTGGTGCAAACCGAGCCACTATTGCAACTTTAAACAGCGACCGCCAACGTGAAAATGCCGAATTTAGTATTTTAATTACGATGGATAAACCCACTAAAGCGATGTTGTTAGAGGTACAGGCAGCGGGTAAATACAAACACCCTTTACTCAACCGTGAAGATGACCGAATCCAAATAGTTACGGTGCAAGAGATGCTAGATGGTATGCGGTTGAATTTACCAATGAGCCGTGATATGGTGAAATCTGCCCAAGCAGTAGGCGATGCAGATTCACAAGAAGAGTTGATTTGAATGTGTTTTAAAGGCTAAATAATGCTTGAAGTAAAAAAACCAAGACGCAATAAACCCCGCAAATACAGTGAGGGTGAAATAGTAATTGCTTTTAATTTATTAAAATTAGATGAATTAAGTTCCACTTTACACAATTGGTTAAATACACAAACAGCCTTAGATATGTTTGAGGAGCATGTATTTAAAAAAATTCTGAAAGATGCAAAAATTAATATTGCCAGTTGGAATGAAGAAGAATTAAAGATGTACTTTATATCTTACATCATCGATTTATCTAATTTGCGATCCTCAAAAAACATACGTTCATTTTTTGAAAGAACGATAGATGCAGAGGTTGAAGGAATCTATTTAAAAACTAAAACTGATTTTATGATTGCAAAAGGTGTATTAGACTTAGTTAAAACGCCTTACTTTCATTTTCAAGAATATAAAAAAGAAAAAGACCCGCACGGCGACCCGCTGGAGCAATTGTTAGAAGCATTTTTAATTGCACAAGCCATGAATCAAAACGGTAAGCCTATGTATGGGGCTTATATTGTTGGACGCTATTGGTATTTTGTAACGATGGAAGCTAAAGAGTATTGTGTTAGCCCATCTTATGATAGCACCAAAGAAACTGAATTAATGCACATTATTGCAATATTAAGACACTTTAAAGTGATTTTGGAAACAACATTGATGATAGTCTAAGGCTTAAGGCTTAATTAAACTTAAGACTAAATACAATCAGTAACCTATAAATAAATAAAATATTTTTATGCAACCTTCACAATTTTTTTTGTCAGATCTTTTAAAAGATACGGCCTATAAACTTGGACAATTCAATTCACAACAAATTTCAACTTTGGAGCAGACAATTATCATTGAAGATATACGCGGTAAATTAACGCCTTATATGACCTGTTTAGTACGTCAAAAAAAAATTAAGCTGACCCCTGAAGAAGCGGTAAGACAATTATATTTAATGGTACTACTAAACGACTTAAATTATCCCGTCAGCCGAATTGCTGTTGAATATGGTGTAACGTTTGGGCGAGAAACCAAACGTGCGGATATCTGTATTTTTGACAAAGACCGCCCGACTGTACCTTATATATTAGTTGAACTCAAAAAACCTAAGCTTAAAGACGGTAAAGAGCAACTACACAGTTATTGCAATGCCACAGGTGCGCCGATGGGCGTTTGGAGTAATGGCGAATCTATTTCATACTACCACCGTAAAGACCCGAACTATTTTGAAGACATTCCAACGATTCCAGCAGCCACGCAAAAATTATCTGATATTTTATCCGAGCGTTGGACAATTGACGACTTAGTCAAAAAAGATAAACTGGTCAATGAAAAAAAATCACTCAAAAGCCTAGTTCTGGAGATGGAAGACCAAGTGCTTGCTAATGCAGGTGTTGATGTATTTGAAGAACTATTCAAGCTGATATTTACCAAGTTATATGATGAAATGGAAGGCGGGCGCGATAAAAAACGCCATCTTATTTTTCGCAATAACGGCGATACCGAAACTGAACTCAAAGCCAAAATTCAAGAACTATTTGATAAAGCCAATAAAAAATGGGAAGGGGTATTTTTACGAAATGCAAAAATTGACCTTGCACCTAGCCATTTAGCGGTGTGTGTTTCATCATTAGAAGCGGTAAAACTTTTTAACTCTAATCTTGATGTAGTTGATGAAGCTTTTGAATATCTGATTAATAAATCATCAAAAGGTGAAAAAGGACAGTACTTTACCCCCCGCTATGTGATTGATATGTGTGTAAAAATGCTGAACCCACAAGAACATGAAACGGTTATTGATACTGCCGCAGGCTCTTGTGGCTTTCCTGTACATAGTATTTTTCATGTATGGGAACAGATTATGAAAGAAGAAAGCAAAGATAAAAGCCATTTATTTACAACTGAAATTAAATCACCACGCTGTGTTGATTATGTTAAAAGTAAAGTATTTGCAATAGATTTTGATGAAAAAGCCGTGCGCGTCGGGCGTACACTTAACTTGATTGCAGGTGACGGCGAAACCAATGTTTTACACTTAAATACTTTAGACTATGAACGCTGGGACGAAAAACTCAAAGACGAAGCATGGACAGACATTTACAACGAAGGCTGGAAAAAACTCCGTGAATTACGTATCACTAAAAATCAAAACCGTGATTTTAGTTTTGATGTACTGATGGCAAATCCGCCTTTTGCAGGTGATATTAAAGAAACCCGTATTTTAGCCAAATACGATTTAGGTAAAAAAGACAACGGCAAATATCAAACCAATGTAGGACGTGATATTTTATTTATTGAACGTAATTTAAACTTTCTTAAAGCAGGCGGACGCATGGCGGTAGTGTTGCCACAAGGCCGTTTTAATAATTCAAGCGATAAACATATTCGGGAATTTATTGCTGAACGTTGCCGAATTTTAGGTATAGTGGGTTTGCATGGCAATGTATTTAAACCACATACAGGCACTAAAACCAGTGTTTTGTTAGTGCAGAAATGGAATGAAGACCCATTTTCAGGCTCATATTGTCCCAAAGTAGCCGATTACCCGATATTTTTTGCCACCATGCAAGAACCCAGCAAAGACAATAGCGGAGAGAAAATTTATCTTAAAAAAGAGGACGGCACACCACTACTTGATAGCCATGAACACCTGATTATCAAACACGATCTATTTAATCACGATGGCTTAACGAAGGACGGCATCGCTGAAGCGTTTATTGAATTTGCAAAAAAAGAAAAACTGTCTTTTGTGGGAAAGCTCTAAGCCCTTTTGATGAAGCCAAATACAAGGCTTTGTTGGAAGGGCTGGAAGTTAGAGAAATTAGCTTTAAAGACTTAAATATTGATAATGCCAAGTTTAGATTTGATAGTGAATATTTTTCCAAAATATTTTTAGAAAACGAAAAATATTTAACCTCTAATTTTAGACTAAAAAATATAATTTCTAAAAGTATAAAAAATATTCACCCGCTAAAACTAAAAAAGAATTTTAACTATTTAGAAATTTCTGGCGTTTCTATGTCAAGTTTAGATTATCAAACATCTGAAATAGACTGTGCAGAAGTTCCAAATAGAGCAACATATATTATTAAAAACAATGATGTTTTAGTATCAACAGTAAGACCCAATAGAAATGCTGTTGGTATTATAAAAAACCCTAATAGACTTATTGCAACCAGTGGGTTTGCTGTATTACGACCTAAAAACATTAGCCCTGAATACATTTTTATTTTTTGTAAGACTAAGTTTTTTATAACAAAATTAATCAGAGAAAATACGGCTACGATGTATCCTGCCGTTTTAGAAAGCGATATTTTTAATGTAAAAATCCCTTTATTTGATATTGATTTTAGATTTCAAATTGAAACTTTAGTAAAAACTGCATATGCTAAGTTAGACCAAAGTAAACAACTTTACGCCCAAGCCGAAACCCTTTTAACTGAAACCCTAGGCATAGCGGACTTCACGCCCAGCAATGAACCGATTAGTATTAAATCATTTAAAGACTCATTTGGTGCAACAGGGCGGTTAGATGCGGAATATTACCAGCCAAAGTATGAAAAGTTTGAACAATTTATTTTAAATGGGAAGCTGAAGAACACCACAATTAAAGCCCAGTTTAGTTTAGTCAAAGAATCTTCTAAACGCTTAAAACAGCAGTATCAATATGTTGAAATAGGCGATGTAAACGTTAGTGATGGAAAAGCAACCGCAAGTTTTGTAGAAACCAATGAATTGCCTGCAAACGCTAAAATTGAAGCAAAATATGGTGATATTTTAATTTCAAAAGTTCGCCCAAACCGTGGGGCAATTGCAATTATTGATTTTGATGATACTGATTTAATTGTAAGTGGTGCGTTTACTGTGCTGCGTGCAAAATCTGACGGAATTATGTCAGCTGAAACGCTAAAAGTGCTTTTACGTACTAGTATTTATAGAGAATGGTTACTTAAATTTAATGTTGGTACTTCTTATCCTGTAATTAAAGATGATGATGTTTTAGATTTACCTATTCCCATCGTTGATTTTAAAATTCAACGCCAAATCGCCGATTTAGTCCAACACAGTTTTGCTCTCAAAGCACAAAGCACACATTTACTTGAAGTCGCCAAGCGCGCGGTAGAAATAGCGATTGAAGAAAATGAAGCGGCAGCAACAGCTTGGATTGGTGATTCAATAAAAAATATTGAGAATAAATAATGCTTGAAGTAAAAAAAACAAGACGCAATAAACCACGCAAATACAGTGAGGGTGAGATATCAATTGCTTTTAATTTAGTCAGGCTTAATCAATCAACATTGACAATGAGTTTTTGGTTATCAACATATTGCACTTTAAATGAAATAGAACGATTTATATTTAATAAAATTATTCATCAAGCGATTGAAAATATCCATAGCTGGAATGAAGAAGAATTAAAAATGAATTTTATTTCTTATATATTAGGGTTATCTCATATTGAATCAACTAGAACTATTCGTACATTTTTTGAAAGAACTATAGAAGCAGAAGTTGAAGGTATCTATTTAAAAACTAAAACTGATTTTATGATAGCTAAGGGTTTGTTAGATGTGATGCAAAACCCTTATTTTCATTTTCAAGAATATAAAAAAGACAAAGACCCGCACGGCGACCCTTTGGGGCAGTTATTAGAAGCATTTTTAATTGCACAAGCCATCAATCAAAATGGTAAACCTATGTATGGGGCTTACATTATAGGAAGATTGTGGTATTTTGTAACAATGGAAGATAAAGACTATTGCGTCAGTAAAGCGTTTGATAGCACTGAAAACGAGGGTTTAATGCAAATAATTGCAATATTAAGGCATTTTAAAGTGATTTTGGAAACAACATTGATGATGAGTTAATAATACAAAACGGGGTAATAGACTTTTTTTCAAAACTATTAAAAGTATATTTATTAAGCTTTAAAACTTAGCGTTTGAATCGTGAGACTGTCAGAATTTAAAGATTTTAAAGATTTTTAAATCTTGTTTTATCCTTTAATCTTAAAAATCCTGACTATAAGCATTATTTATAGAATAAACCGCTTTTAAAATCAAAGGTTTTTTCGTATAAATACAGTTTTGAAAGAAGCCTAATATTAAGTTTTAATATTCAATAGAATTAATACTATTAACTTTAAACCATTAATTCAGCCATAGCAGTTAATAAAACTTCGTCATGATACGGTTTACCCATATAAACATTAACGCCTAGACCCACGGCATATTCGCGGTGTTTGTCTGCAATACGCGATGTAATCATAATAATTGGAATATGCATTAAACGTGCTTCGGCGCGTATATTTCGTGTTAAATCAAAACCGTCCATACGAGGCATCTCAATATCTACAATCATTAAAGTAGGTTGTACCGTTTGTAACTGCTCTAAAGCATCAATGCCGTCTTTAGCCAATAAAACTTCCCAGCCTTCACGTAACAGTAATTTTTGCGTTACCTTGCGTACAGTCAATGAATCATCAACGACCATCACTAACCGAGTAGAAGGTTTTTTTGTTTCAACAGAAATTATAGTATCGGTACTTTGTGTTAAAGGATAAGTTACAGCGGTTGAATCATCAGGTGAAAAAGCTGATGTACTATCTGGTGCTGGGATAAGCGGATTATTTATCAAGGCAGTATGAGTATAAGCCTGTAATAATTGTATAGGGTCTACTATTAAACACAGTTTTCCATCATTTAACAAAGTAGCACTAATTAAACCGGGTGTACGACGCATAAGTGGGCTTAAAGGTTTAACAACTGCTTCAACATTACTTTGTATGCTATCAATATGTACGGCAGCAGTCGAATTTCCGTTAGACAACAACAATACTAGTGCAGTTGCTTGCGACAAAGTATTCATTTTTTCACCCATTAATTGAGTTAAATGGACAAATGAATAATTAATATTGTCTATTTGTAAAAAACCTTGTTCATAGGCTTGAATGAGTTCAGTAAACTTTAATGAGATAACTTTTTGAATCAGTGCACTAGGTACGGCATACAATACTTGGTGTGCTACCACCATTAGCACCTGACTAATCGCCAAGGTCAGTGGTACGCGCAAGGTGAATTTAGTGCCTTTTTGGGTTGTTGTATGCAATGCAATGCGTCCACCTAAACCAACAATATCACTACGTACTACGTCCATACCAATGCCTCTACCCGATAGCTCGGTTATATTGTGTACTGTGGTAAAGCCTGGCATAAAAATTAAATCAGCTAATTGAGCTGGTGTGGGAATAATATTTGCGTTAATTAAGCCTTTATCAATGGCTAATTGATGAATTTTTGTTAAATTCAAACCCGCTCCATCGTCTTCTAATGTGATTTCTAACTCATTGCCTTGTTGAATGATTTTGACTGTAATTGTACCTTGAATGGGTTTATGAATCTTTAGCCTATCTTCTGGTAATTCAATGCCGTGTGCAACACTGTTACGAATCAAATGTTCTAAACTACCGCTGATTTGTTCCAGTATAAAGCGATCCAACATTAAATTTCCGCCAATTAAATCAAGCCTTACTTGCTTTTCTAATTCTTTAGCACTTTGGCGAACAACTCGATACAATCGGTCTGCAATGGTATCAAATGCAATTAAACGGCTGTGCATTAATGATCGAGTCATTTCTTTAGTTGATTTAGTTTGTTGTGCTAAATCGCGTTCTACTTCCATTAAAGTTTTACTGACTGCATCACGTACTGCTAATAAGTCGTTTAATGATTCAGTGAGCATTCGAGTCAGTTCTTGAAAACGTGTGAAACGGTCAAACTCTAAGGGATCAAATTTAGACGCGGTAATCAATGTTGAATCAACCCGTGCAGCCATTTGACTATCGCCTTGAATTTCTAGTTCGCGCAGTTGTTTACGTAAACGTTCAACATTGTCTGTTAAATCAAGCAACGACCCTCGTAAATGTAACACGTGCTGGTCTAAACGCCCCTTGGCACTAGATACTTCAGTGGCTTGATTAACTAAATTATCCAAAGTGTCCGTACGCATACGCAGTGTAGATACTTTGGTATCTGTTTGAATAGTGCTAGTAGGTAACGACGCAATAGCTATTTTATTCAATTGTGTATCAGGTGGTACTGGACTTAAGTCATGCGTAGCCTTAGAGTCATTCACTAGCACTATGGGCTGTTTTAAGCGTTCAAAATGTAGGGTAATAGCATCATAATGGTCTATTAATTCGGCATGAATCTCTTGGCTAAAAAAAGGTAGGTCAGTTTGAATATGATAATCTAGTTTTGATTCTAAAGCATGCACCATTGCTCCCAAATACATAGCCCCTGCCATACGAAAACACCCTTTTAACGTGTGTAAGTCACGGCGTATAGTATTTAAAGCATCTAAATGAACTGCGGCGGCATTCAAAGCGGCTTGTGCATTAGGTATAAGTGTGTCGGTTTCTTCTAATAAATCTTGCCAAATATCTGCGTCAATGTTATCAATAGGACGCTGTTCTTCATCAATATCAAATACAGGACGAGTATCACTGGCTAAAATAAACGACTCTATATTGTTTAAAGACATCAATGGCTCACCTGATTCGGCTTCAGTATTTGAGTATTCTTTAAAATTTGAGGTTATTTTATTTGGTATTACTTGATTTGATGTTACTTTGTCTAGTTTTAGTTCAGATGATGAAAGTGTATTTAAAATATTGTTGTGTAAAAAATGACGAATAGTACGCGGTACATGAGTAAAGTCTAACAAAAGTTGGTTAAGAGTATCTAAGGTAGATTGACGGATATTTGGATATTTTTCACACCCAAACAGTATTAAATCTTGTGTCATATCACTAATTGCACTTAATAAGCAGTGAATATCTTGCGGCATTAATTCCAATTGATTATGGTAAGCGTGGTGCAATAAGGCTTCAACAGGTGTTATCAGGTCTCTTAAAGCTAATAAGCCTATGGTAGCTGAACTACCTTTAATAGAATGTGCATAACGATAGGACTCTAACAACGAAAATTCTATAGGCAGTTGTGTATCTGTAAATATATTGACTACGCGTTGATTTATTTTTTGTTCATAAGCATTTAACTCGGTACGTAATGCCTTTAGATGGTATTCAGTTTCTTGAATATATAGCAAAAATAATTGTTTAGATAAACGCAAAGGCCCAATATTAACCATTAATACAGAGTCTGGATTATCTTTACTAATTGAGTCAGTTGTTAATATTTTTACAGGCTGTAACAGGAGTAATTCATCATTTAAAACAAATGGTTTGCGATCAACAGTACGGGCATGAAGTACTGCTTTACGAGCGGCTTCAATAAACTCATGCGAATGGTCAATTTCATTGTCTAAAACCAATGATTCACGTTCAATAGTGCGAGCATGCAGTACTGCCTTGCGAGCAGACGCAATAAAATTACTGGAATGATTTTCTTCGTCTTGAGTATCAAAGTGATTAAAGTTGGTGCTGTCTTTTTGAATAGTATCTGTTAATACTAGAGGCATTGAATGTAGTACACTTGAATCATTATTGTCACAGTTATTATCATAGTTATTAATAACACGATCATTTTTAATTGCATCTAAATAGGGGCTTAATGATGCAGAAAATTGTTCCAAACAACTGCTTACATCAAACAATAAAACAGGTGTTGTATCATCATTACGCTTAAAATCTTGCTGACTTAATGTAGACAGGCAAACATTGAGTTCTTCTAACCAAACCATCAATAATTCTTGTGCATACCGTACAGCATTTACTAATGCAGCTTCATTAATAGAATCAACCGTATTTTGTTGAGTTAAAAAATCATCAATAACTGTTTCTATTAAATAGGCAGCATCACCAAATGATTTGAACCCTACTGTACGGGCACTTCCTGTGAGTGTATGAACATCGCGTCTAATATTATTGATAACTATAGCCTTATCAGACATTTGTTCTAAAGTATTCAGTGAGTTACGGATACTAATTAATGTACTATGTGCTTCTTCAGTAAAAATAGCATATAACTCATTTTCATGGTTGGGTACTTTATCAGCAGGTCTATACTGAATAGGTTTTACCTTTAATGTATTATTAATATCATCATCTATATAATCTTTAAATCTATCTATATGGTCTGTATTGTTTGTACTACTTATATTATCTATACTACTTATATTATCTATATTATCTATACTTTCATAGATACTATTACTGTTTATAGAATTATCTATAGTATTATCTATAGTATTATTTATAGTATTATTTATAGTATTATTTATAATATTATTTATAGTATTATTGTCTATATTGATTGGCTTATCAACAGGCGTATTATTTACTATATTATCACTTAATTCCTTAGTATCACTATTAACAATAATAGTTTGTCTATTGGTTACTATTTTCTTCGTTACTATTTTCTCATGAATATTGTGGTATGAAGGATTTTTTAACTCTACAATTTGTTCAGTTTGATTGTCAAATATAAAAGTTTGTTGCGCACGAATAGAGCTACGTATAAATACATCTAATAAATTAGTCATTTGACTAAAACGCAAAGCAAATGCCAATACTTCATTTTGAGTAGGCTTTTGATTTTGTGAAACCAGCAAACTTAAACGGGCATATATCGCTTTGAAGGCTTGTTCAATTGCGGGTAAAGTTAATAAGCCCAATGTACTATCCACTTGTGCTAACGATTGCATTATGGGGGCAATATTATTATACATACCCGTATTTAACGCCACTTTAAATACAGATTCTAAATCTTTTTCAATGGCTGATAAATTAACTAATATTTCACGTACGACACCAGATATTAATAATTGCTCACTTATCGTATCATTAAAAGTTATAACAGAAGCTGAGTCTTCTGTATTGACACTGAATAAAATACGTTGCGATAATTCTTGAGACTTTTTATTCAAAGCTATCTGTGTTTGACCCGTTTTTTTCAATACATCTTCTAGCCATAAAATAGCTTGTGCACCTTCTAAACCAAAGCCTTTGCTAAGAGGCTGTTGAGTATCTTTAAATGTACTTGAGGCTTGAATAATACTATCAGCCACATAAGCCAAAGTCGTTAGTCGGTATTGATTCAATTTATCGCGTAAATCAATGATGCAATGTATTGCTGTACTAAAGCGGCGGTGTAATGTTGTTAGTGAAATTTGAATACCTTCAGATTCAACTGATGCAGGAAATGATTCGTCCCACGCTCTTTTAAGCATATTTAAAAGAGTCACCAATTCCGTAGTATTCACTGGCGGTGCAACACCATAACGTTTACTATGAATATCTAAAACTGTTGATTGCGACAACGAATAAGACTCTACAATATCTTTGTAAAGCAAATGAGCATAATCACTTAAGGGAGATAAAGCTGATTGATGCACGCCATTAGTGATAACTTCTATGTCAATAGCAATAAAATACAATGCTTCACGAAATAAGCGTTCTGAAACATGACTAGCATTCATCATCAGGCTTTGTAAGTGCATATTTAAACGGGCTATCCAACGTTTAATCAGTGTACGATTAGTCATTGGTGTACGCAAAAATATTAAAAAAACGACTTCACACGATTTCCAAAATGAATGCTCATACGTATGTGTGCTGTGATTAGCTAACACTAACATTAATAAAGATAGATTATCGAACTCTTTCTGACCCGCTTTATCAGTTAATACCTGTAACATCAGTTTTTCATATACTATACGTAATTTTGCGTAGTTAATAGAGCGATGACTACCCACACTGTCATTTTTTTGATAAGCACGCTTTAAACGTATTCCAAGGTTTGGAAAGTACAAATCTACTGGGTGTATAGTCGGTATAACTGTTATACCCGTTGTAATTAATAACAGGCGTACTGATTCATAATATCCAAATAAACAAGTGGGTTGTAAAGGCAACTGTTGTATTTGTAATTCGTTTAAGTAGGCTATTAAAGCATAGCAAGATTCGTCTAGCGCAATATAACTGGGCTGCTCTAACAATTCTTTGTCTATATGATAATCAATAGCTTGTTCAATACACATCACATAATGTACCAGTCCTTGGGCATCAATAATTTGTAAAGCACCTGCTGCGTCGTGTACGCTGTGTTTAGCAGCCATCAAATGTGTAACAATATCAGCGGAAGATTGAAGACCTGTATCGTATGCATTTAATAAATGATGGCGTACCGTAGTAAATGTGCGGTCTAATTCAGGCAGTACCCAAGATAAAGAGGATAAATCAATGGCGGCGTAATTCACAAAAACTCCCTAAGCATTATTTGGCAGACTATGTTGCACATTATTTGAACAGTTAATTTTAGGCGGTTACTTTGAAGCGTGCGACCGAGGTTTTTAAAGCTCGCGCTAAAGTAGATAATTCATCGGTTGATTGCGAAGTATCTTGCGTTCCTAGCGTGGTACGTTCTGTTAGCGTTAAAATATGTTTAATCGCAGCAGATACAATCTGTGCTTGATTGGCTTGTCCACGGGTAGTATGCGAAATTTCCAGCATAATATTAGCCAGCTCTTGTGATACTTTAGAAATATCGGTAATAGCAACACCCGCTGCATCGGCTAATTTAGTCCCTTCAACAACACCTCGGGTTGATTTTTCCATGGCTGACACCGCATCTTGCGTATCGGTTTGAATGGCTCGTACCAATGCTGAAATTTGTTTAGTCGCCTCGCCTGAACGTTCTGCTAAACGTTGTACTTCTTCTGCTACCACAGTAAATCCACGCCCAGCCTCACCCGCTGATGCGGCTTGGATAGATGCGTTTAATGCCAGTACATTGGTTTGTTCAGTAATATCGCTAATTAAAGCAACAATTTCACTAATTTGCTGTGATGATTCACCCAGCCGTTTAATACGCTTAGCAGTTTCTTGAATTTGGTCACGAATACCATTCATTCCCTGTAAGCTGGCTTGGACGGCTTGCTGGCCTGTATAAGAGGCAGACAGTGCTTTTTGTGCTACAGTTGATGAACCATCGGCACGGTTACATACTTCAGTAATATTATGTGCCATATTCAATACACGGTCACCTGTTTTTTGAATATGCTGGCTTTGTTGTTGATTTAACTCTAGCAACATCGTAGTTGTTTGACGCGTTTTATTGGTTGCTGTAGCCACGCCTTCAGTTGTAATATTAATTCGTTCAACCAAGTTACGTAAATCCTCTACAGTTAGATTAATTGAATCGGCAATGGCCCCAGTAATATCTTCAGACACCGTGGCTTGTACAGTTAAATTACCTTGACCAATTTCTTGCAATTCATTCATTAGCCGTAAAATAGATTGTTGGTTTTTTTGATTGATATCATTAACACGGCTTTTTTCAGTGTGTGCCTGTTCTTTTGCTTGTTCAGCTAACAAAGCACGGTATTGATTTTCCTTTAAATTGACTTTAGCCGTTTTTTCACGATCTATGATAGAGACTAGTACCATTAAGCTACCAATTGCAATTGCAACTATTGCAGTAGCTAAAATAGCCCAAAACAATAGGTTGTGCAGCTTTAACTCTTCATTTAAAGTAATTTGCACTTGCTCTAAAGCTTTTTTAATACGTTCACTTTCCTTAGAAAAAAAATAAGGCGTAATTGCGTCTGGCGTATTGTTTATTAATTTGGACGAAAGATTATCAATAGCTTGTTGTAAACGATTAAATCCCATCGCTACTTGCAGTAAAGTTTGCTTGAATGTAGCTAAACTAGCGTGCCCTGTATCTGTTTTAGTAAATAATTCAGTCGTTATTTTTTGAAATAAAAGCTTATCTTTGGCAATATTATCAGTAATATAACGGGCGTCTAAACCCTCTTGATTATTAATGGCTATGTTTTTTGCGTGACTAGCTATGCGTTCAATCAGGGTACGAAGTTGATTTATTTGGGTTAAATCAGCACTATTACCATTGTCTGTGGCAGTTTTTAGCGTAGTTAATTTTTGTAAGGCTAACTGTAACTCAACTACTAAAGTGTCTAACTCATTAAATTGATTACTGTTTATTAACGCAGTCACTTCGCCTTTTAACACCAATTCTGCGGCGACACGGCTTAACTCCCATGTTTTAGCAGCCAATAATAAAGCCGTTTTTGCATCACCTGTTAACGGGTCTAAGGCGTTAGTAATATTTGTATTTATATTTGTATTTGTATTTGTATTTGGGTTAGATTCATTATTTAAAAAGCCACCTTTTGATAAAAGCTTTAGCCCTATATTAACTTGCTCATAGCTAGTTTTAAATTGTTGTAATGAGGTTGTATCAGCACGAATTGCCCCAAAACTGGCTTTGGCTAAACGTTGTGAGTGCATAGCAATATTGCCTAGTGCTTGCGTTTTAATTGTATTATTGCCAAATTTAAATGAATCTAAAGCAGTGAGTAAAATTAACAATAGCAGTGTTAAACTTAATAAAATACTTAACCATTTAATTTGTTTATTAACAGGCTGGTGTCCTATTAATGGCAGACGAAAATAATATTGTTCAGGTGTGCTATTAAAAATATTTTCAAACTCACCGTTATCTAGACTGGGCTGTGTATTTAGATTAGCTTGCTCTAATATTAATTCGTTAATAGGTGTATATAAGTCATTTTTCATAATACTTATTAATAATTTAACACTATAAAAATAGATTTTTCTAGTAATATACTACATACACTACATATAGCACATAAATGTACATATACAATATATATACAATATATATATATACATACATTATATAAATAATATATAATGATTAGTAGGTTAATTGATTGAAAGCTTGTGATTGTAATAAAGTAATTAATGATATCTCAATGGCATAGTTATTTTCAGAGTTTTGCCAAATATTTTTTATAAAATTAGGTTCAGACAATATAGCAGTATGCTTAAGTTTTTTATAACCCATATTATTAGGGATAACAGCACTACATATTTTATCAGTAAAAAAAGCTAATTGCGGGGCGACTGTACTGGCAAGAACAACATATTTTATATCTTGCTTACTAGTAAGATGACCTGCTTTATTTTTTGGAGTTATTTCTAATTTCCATTGTGATAATATATTGTGCGTTAATAAACGATCAAGACAATAGGCTATATCAAATACAGTAATAACTTCAGAACGTGTAACAGTTAGTCCAATAATCCAAGGCTTAGCTAAAGGCAAAGTAGTCGTAGGTGGAGGAGACAATAACTCGTTAATCTCCGACAACGAAACAAATAAGTCATAGCCACTTGTATGTAAAAACAGCAAGGGTT
>JAYWHD010000162.1:0-16348 GCA_043777895.1 Betaproteobacteria bacterium
CAACACAAATTCTAGGCAACCCAAATCGCAATTAGAGTCGCTTTGATGCGTAAACTTATAGTGATGATAAAACTCATCGCTGTGATGCTCAAATATTTCGTTCACCAACGCCAAGGCATACACAGGCTGGAGTTTTGAATAATTAATGCCTCGCCCCAACTGCTTCACGAAGGCTTGGCAACCGCCAAACACCAAGCGTTTTTTGAACGATTCAGCCCACGACAACTGCATTTCAACCGTAAAAATACGCCCTTTGGTGTCCTTGCATTTGACATCTACGATGGAATATTTTTCAAAGGATGGCAAATTAGGCGTATGTTCGCCCGACAAATATTCCAAAGTATCAATCGGGGCATCGGCGGGTAACGGCAACAATGCGTTTAAAAAACTTTTTAATAAACGCGGGTTATTACCAAACAAACGCTTAAATGTTAAATCAAACTTGGGATCTAAATATCTAATAGGTTGAGTGATTAGGGGCATAAAAATTGTGGTTTATATTATCTTTGCAGCATAATGTACTATATATATTTTATAATATATCAATTGCTGGTAATGTTAAATTTTAACTTTTATAGTATTTACATTAATATGTTAGGCTAGTTACTTTACTAGTTACTTCTTAAGTATTAAATTGCTTACATCAGTTTTATTTGAATATTACCCCATTATTTATAGTTGTTTCTAAAGACATTGTTACTTGTAGTATATTTTGTTTAGGTTACACCAAAAAACTTTGAGTTTAAAAGCAGTTTATTCTATAAGTCAATACTTAGAATCAAAATTTTTAATATTAAAAGATAAGGCAAGATTAAAAAATCTTTAGAATCCTTAAATTAAGAAAATCTTGATTCAAACTTTAAGTTTTAAAGCTTAATAAATATATTTTTAATAAATATACTTTTAATAAATACACTTTTAATAAATATACTTTTAATAGTTTTGAAAAAAAGTCTATTATGTATACTTTGTATGTATTGTATGTTGGTATATTACATATTTTATTTTTATTTTTTATTTGTCATTGCAGCTACAACACTATTACGTAATTCACGGTGTAAAATTTTTCCTACATTGCTTTTAGGCAAACTGTCTACAAACACTATTTTTTTAGGACATTTATAATTAGTCAAGCTTTTTGCTGCAAACGCTAATAACTCTGCTTCAGTTAAAGTACTCTCTCTTTTTACCACATACATACAAGGAATTTCCCCCGATTTTTTATGAGGAATACCAATAGCCGCGCACTCTAAAACGTCAGGGTGTAATGCCACCACATTTTCTAATTCAAATGGATAGACATTAAAACCGCTGACTAAAATCATATTTTTAATACGGTCTACAATTTTTAAATGACCTGTTTCAGTCATTAAGCCCAAATCACCGCTTCTAAAAAAGCCATCTGGATATAAAACTTTTACAGTCTCATCAGCTTGATTCCAATAACCTTGCATTAGTTGCGGGCCACGAATACAAATTTCACCCACCTCGCCTAAAGCAAGGTTTTGCCCTTGTTCATCACGAATAGCTATCTCTGTATCAGGCAGTGGTAAACCAACAGTCCCTGAATACTCTTGAGCAATTGCAATGTTGCTACTGACTACTGGCGATGTTTCAGACAAACCATAACCTTCGGCAATACAACAGCCTGTAGCAGCCAACCATTTGTCTGCCACGGCTTGTGATACAGGCATACCGCCACCATTGGTAATTACTAAGCCACTAAAATCAATCGTCTTAAAATCAGGGTGACTGACCAAAGCATTGTATAAAGTATTCACCCCAGGAAACATATTGATTTTAAAACGGCTTAGTGTTTTAATCATTTCGGGTAAATCACGTGGATTAGGAATTAAAATATTTTTTGCCCCTAAATTTGCCCCCATCATAGTACATACCGTTGATGAAAAAATATGGTACAGTGGTAAAGCACATACCATTACTAATTGATGGTTGATGGGCAACGCTTTCATTCTAGGTTGCATCCACGCTTTTAACTGCAAGGCATTAGACACGATATTACGGTGTGTTAAAGCCGCCCCTTTACTTACGCCCGTTGTGCCGCCTGTATATTGTAAAAATGCAAAATCGTTCATAGTACTAACAATGGGTTGATAGCTTAATAAACGGGCTTGCGAATGCATAGCATTAAACGAAGTAGTTTGCTGGGCTGGTAAATTAAATGCGGGCACCAGTTTTTTGACTTTACGTACAAGGTAATTAACCAGCGGAGCCTTCCACCAACTTAAGCAGTCGCCCATACCTGTAACTACAACGTGTTTGACAACCGTTTCTTGTAAAATACTTTGTAAGACGTGGGCAAAATTTTCCAAAATAAATACCGCAGCAGTACCTGAATCATTTAGCTGGTGTTTAAGTTCTGGAGCGGTATATAAAGGATTTGTATTCACACACACCATACCTGCACGTAAAATACCTGCTGTTACGCAAGGGTATTGCAAAATATTAGGCAATATTACGGCGACTCGGTCACCTGGTTGTAAGCCTTTAAAACGTAACCAAGCCGCAATCTGTTTAGACTGCTTGTCTAATTCAGCATAAGTTAAATCACTGCCCATACAATGATAGGCGACTCGGTCTGCATAGGTTGTGTATACCTCGTTTAAAAGATGGTTTAATGAGGTATAAATATCATAATTTAATGTCGTTGGAACGTCTTTCGGGTAACTATTTAACCATACTTTATCAACAGGCGATTGATGTATAAAATTAGATACTTGAGTCATGGCGTTACATTCCTTTATAGTTTTATTAATATAGTCTTATGAATAGTTTACTAATAATTTACTAATAAAACTATTTATATTTTTATGTTTTTATACTTCTATACTTTTATATTTATATGTCTTTATATGTATTTATATGTCTTTATATGTATTTATATGTATTTATATGTATTGATGTTTACTTATTTTAGCCCTTTAGGAATAGGAAAGTGTACGTGTTCTTCTACACCGTCTAATTCACGTACACTGACTGCACCTAATGCTTTTAACCGTACCAAGACTGCTTGAATTAAAACATCGGGGGCAGAAGCCCCAGCAGTTACCCCTACTCGGCTGATATTTAATAACCAATTTGGATTAATTTCACTGGCATTGTCTACCATATAGGCAGGTACATTTTTTAAACGTGATACTTCCACTAAACGATTAGAGTTACTGCTAGTCGGGCTGCCGACTACAATAATTAATTCAACGTGAGTAGACATCACTTTGACTGCATCTTGACGGTTTTGTGTGGCATAACAAATATCAGCTTTTTTCGGGGCTTTGATATTCGGAAAACGTTGCTGCAAGGCTTTAACAATATTTAAAGTATCGTCTACTGATAAAGTAGTTTGACTCACATAAGCTAATCGGTCTGTTTGGGCGGGCTTTAAAAAAGCGACATCAGCGGCAGATTCAACTAAATACATACCAATTCCATCATCAGCTTGCCCCATAGTACCCTCTACCTCTGGGTGGCCTGCATGCCCAATCATCACAATATCATAGTGTTCTTTACGTAATTTCATGACTTCAATGTGTACTTTGGTCACTAAAGGACACGTGGCATCAAATACATTTAATAAGCGTGCTTCGGCTTGTTTACGTACTAAGCGAGGCACACCGTGTGCGCTGTAAATAAGTGTACTGCCTACGGGTACATCATTTAAATCTTCAATAAAAATAGCCCCTTTGCTTTTTAAGTCAGCGACTACAAAGGTATTATGAACAATTTCGTGCCGTACATAAATAGGGGCACCAAATTTAGCCAATGCGAGTTCAACGATTTCAATCGCACGGTCTACGCCTGCACAAAATCCACGCGGATTAGCTAAAACAATGTCTAAAGAGTTGAGTGTATCTGTAGTGTTCATAAGGTTTTATAGTTGAGGTCTAAAAAATATTTAGATAGTTTTGAAAACATTTTTATTATATAAATAATGCTTAGAATCAGGTCTTTTAAGATTAAAAGATAAAACAGAATTAAAACAATCCTTAAATTCTGAAAATTTCTAAAAATATTGGTTCAGACTTTGATTATTAAAGCTTAAAAATATATTTTTAATGGTTTTAAAAGAAGCCTCTAAACTACTAAATAAATTAAATTTAAAAATTTTAAAAATAATAGTCTAATCAGTTTAGCTAACAAGTTTTGTACAATACAACTATGAAAACGCTTATCACTTCCCCTAATATTACACCATCAATTCAATCAGTTGCTGTGTACTGCGGTTCATCTTCAGGAACTGACCCTGCCTATTCTCGCGCCGCTAAACAAGTGGGCTATGGCTTGGCGGTACGGGGTATTCGTTTAGTATACGGGGGCGGGTGTGCTGGCTTAATGGGCGATGTTGCCAATGCGGCTTTATTGGAAGGCGGCACGGTTGTCGGGGTTATTCCTGACCGTTTAGTTAGCAAAGAAGCAGCTCACAAAGGTCTAACACAATTACACATTGTGCCTGATATGCACACGCGTAAAAATATGATGATGGACTTGTCTGACGGATTTATCACTTTACCAGGTGGCATTGGTACGTTTGAAGAGTTATTTGAAGTATGGGCGTGGTTACAGTTAGGTTATCACCGTAAACCGATTGGTTTACTCAATATTAAAGGTTATTACGACCCTTTGTTAGCGATGATGCAGCACAGCGTTAAACAAGGTTTTGTGCGTGCAGAAAATAACCAGCAATTGTTAGTCGCGTCTGATTTAGAGACATTGTTAGCAAAAATGAATACTTTTATACCTATGGATAGTGATGCGTGGTTGCGTAGTAAATATTAAATAGATATTAATTAATTATATATTAATTATATATTAAGTATATATTAAGTATATATTAAATATAACATTAGCTATGTACTATGTATTAAGTATATTCATTACCGTAAGCCGACAATAGCATTTATAGTACGGCTAAGGACTAAAGGTTTTAAATATATTTTTGCCTGAAACGATTGAATATAGCCAAGTAACTGATGCGGTTGAATGACGGGCAGCGAAGTCGCAATGTTTAGACCTGTAAGATTGACTGTTGGGTGAGTAAATAATACAAGGCCTTGAATCCACGGTTTGATGTCATTTTTCTTTAAATATTCGCTAAGTAACCCAGTTAAAAGTTTAACCTGCAAAATAGGGTTACGCATCTGTGTTGTGTAACCAGTACCTTTACGGCCTATTTTTGAAACTTGCCATTGCCTATGTCGTTCATTACACATAACACTGCCATTATTGTGTTTCACTTCAATAATAAAAATAGCGTTAGGTCCACAGACAATTAAATCAGCTTCATTTGTACCCATGCTAGAACGGCGGTTAGGCAAATGAATTTGATTAAATACAGTAAAACTATCAGGCAGTTGTTTAAGCAAGGACAGTGCATATTCTTCACCTGCTGCACCTGCAAGGTATTTTGCACTCGCATCAGAATCTATCGGAACAAGGGTACTTAATAAGCCCGTTAAAATTAAACCAATAATGCTGTACCACGCATTTATTAATACAAAACAAGCAATACTAAGCAATGTACCTATCAATAATACGATAAATTGATGCCGTACATTAGGTGCTTTGGCACGCTTTAACAATACATTGGCAGTTAAAAATTGGGTGATTGCCATTGTTTTTAAAGTTTTTATTTAGGGTTTTAAAAAATACATTTAAAATACTTTAAGTAAATTTATAAATAAGTCTATAAATAAGTCTATAAATAAGATTTATATTAAATTCATATTAAATAAGGTTTATATATTTTCAGTACCTAAAAATACAGTCCCTTGATTCCAACGGCTTAAAAAATGTTCTGTATAAATAGCGGCGGCCTTTGGATTATTCCAACGAACGGATACATTTTCTGAATTACTGGTATGTGCAGCAGCACTAAAGTTAAAGCTACCACTTTCTAAGTGTTTGCCGTCTGAAATCATCACTTTATCGTGGTGTATGGCATATTTTTTAATTGATCTGACTTGCGCACCTGCTTGAACTAAGCGAGTGAGTGCTTTGTGTGATGCACCGATACGGTCTTCACTAAGATTAGATCTATGGTCGGCGACTAAGCGTACTTTAACGCCACGCTTAATTGCGACAATAATAGCATCAGTAATTTCTATAGACGTAAAACTATAGGACATAATGTCTAGTGTTTTAGTGGTGCTAGTAATAAACTTTAATATCAAAGCCCGTGCCGAGCCTTCGGGTGAAAAACCAAACTCTTCTTCTGTGGTGGCAGGTGCTTTGGTGGTTATACTTTTAAATTCTCTAATTAAGGCATCAATCACTAATGCTTCGGTTGTTTTAGCCTGTAAAACAGTGCTGTAACTGATTAACAAAGCGGTGGCTAGACCAAGAGACAGTTTTGAGTAGTTTAAGTGCATAAATGAAAAGTATATAAAATATATTTAGTATAAATATTAGTATAAATAGTTTAGTAAATAATTCGGTATAAATAGTTTGAAAATATTTGATATTTGATGTTTGATTAGTTAGACTGTGCTAATTCAGCCAATAAATCAGCCTGATGAGTGGCACGTAATGTTTGAAAAAAAGCACTTAAATCGCCATCCATTAATTGGTCTAATTTATATAAAGTTAGGTTAATACGATGGTCAGTCATACGTCCTTGTGGAAAATTGTAAGTACGAATACGGTCGCTGCGGTCACCACTACCAATCAAACCTTTTCGTTCGCTGGCTTGCTCGGCATGGGCTGCTTGTTCGCGTTTTGCCATAATTCTAGACACCAATACTTGCATCGCCTTGGCTTTATTACTGTGTTGGCTGCGGCCATCTTGACATTCGGCCACAATACCTGTGGGTAAATGAGTAATTCGTACGGCAGATTCAGTTTTATTAATGTGTTGTCCACCCGCACCACTGGCACGAAATACATCAATCCGAATATCATCTGGGCTTAATTTGACTAATTCTATCTCATCGGCTTCTGGTAATACGGCAACAGTACAGGCACTGGTATGAATACGTCCTTGGGTTTCGGTTTGTGGGACACGTTGTACACGGTGTCCACCCGATTCAAATTTAAGTTGGCTGTATACATTGTGTCCTGCGAGGCGGACAATCACTTCTTTATAGCCGCCTAAATCACTGCTGCTGGCACTTACAATGTCTACTTGCCAGGCTTGGCGTTCGGCATAACGTGTGTACATACGCAATAAATCAGCAGAAAACAAAGCACTTTCATCACCCCCTGTGCCCGCACGAATTTCTAAAAAGACATTTCGTTCGTCATTGGGGTCTTTAGGTAACAAAGCCAGTTGTAACTCAAGTGCTAACTCTAGCATACGATTATTAGCTATTTTTATTTCTTCGGTAGCAAATTCGCGAAGCTCTAAGGTTTGAGATTCTTCACTCATCAGTTTTGCTGTATTGAAGTCGTCTTGTGCGTATTGCCATTGACGGTATAAACAAATTAGTATATCTAAATCAGCGTGTTCTTTAGTCAGCGCCCGATAGCTATTCATATCATTGGTAACCGTAGGTTCATTGAGCCGTGCTGCAATATCGCCGTGTCGTTGGTTTAGTGTTTCTAATCGTGATAAAAGCGTAATATCCATACTTGTTATTTTACTTGTTGTAAGCAGATTAATTTTTTAAATAGTTTATTAATACGTTATTCATAGTTAATCATTGTTTAATCATTGTTTAATTATTGTTTAATTATTGTTTAATTATTTTAGTGCTTGTATTTAATATTTGTAATCAGTGGTAATTAATAACCGTTTAATAGCCATTATTGAAGAATAATTGAGGTATTATTGATAATTAATTTTAAAAAAATAAAAAAAACTATGTTTTCACTTGCACAATAAAAATATATAGGGTATCTTGTTATAGTAGCAATGGTTTACAGCTACTGTCGCTAAATTGTTCTTGTGTGTTTTGGGTCTCATTTAGAGTTTTTCAAAGCGTTCTTGCCAAACTAGCTATGTAATCCAACCTTTGCGCTCGCAAGTACGCATGTTTTGCGGTTTTTATTGTTATTTTCAGGAGTTCTCATGCCTACAGGCATCGTTAAATGGTTCAATGAATCAAAAGGTTTCGGTTTTATCGCCCCCGACGAAGGTGGTCCAGATTTGTTCGCACATTTCTCTGACATTCAATCGTCTGGTTTTCGTGTTTTGTTTGAAAACCAAACAGTTACGTTTGAGTTAAAGCAAGGCCCAAAAGGTGCGCAGGCATCTGACATTAAACCAGGTCCAGAGCCTGAAGGTGCACGTCGTCGTGCGCCTGCTGGCGGCAATGGCGGTGGCGGTGAAAGTTTTGGTGGTCGCCGTGAAGGCGGTGGTGGTTTCGGTGGTGGCCGTCGTGAAGGTGGTGGTGGTTTCGGTGGTGGTGGTCGTCGTGAAGGCGGTGGTGGCTATTAATACTTATTCAAATAAGTAAATAGACGTAGTTTAGCTATTAAACTACTTAACCGTTAAGTTAATATCACTATTAATTTAATAATTTAGGTTAAACCGATTAAGTCTTATCCCAGTTAATACAAGCTGTTGCTAGTTTTAACTGGGATTTTTAATTTTTAGCATTGCTACTTTAGTAAGGTTTAAGTATCAATTCATAGAAAATTCTTGTAAAAATAATACGTATTTTAGATAAAAAATACGCTAACTATTTTTAAGTAGTCACGGTGATTAAATTAGTATTCTAATACGAATACTATAATAGTTAAAATCTCATCTTTAACTTTATAAAAAATTTATGTCATTAGCTTGCGTCCAATCTTGTGCCTTAGATGGCTTAAATGCCCCGACTATCACTGTAGAAGCCCACATGGCTAATGGTTTACCCAGCTTTACCTTGGTGGGTTTGGCTGATGTGGAAGTACGTGAGTCACGCGAACGGGTACGGGCTGCTTTGCACATGTGCAATTTTGAATGGCCGGCACGCCGTATTACAGTCAATCTTGCACCCGCTGATATTCCTAAAGAAAGTGGTCGGTTTGACTTGCCTATTGCACTAGCGATTTTAGCAGCGAGTGGGCAAATTCCCAGTGAAGCGTTAAATGAATATATTTTTGCAGGCGAATTATCATTAACGGGTGAATTACGTGATATTCGTGGGGCTTTAGCAATGGTCGCAGGTGCGACTCAAATAGGGAATACTAAACCATTTATACTGCCTTATAACAGTGCAAATGAGGCAAGCCGCGTCAGTAGTGCGGTGGTTTATGGGGCATTGAGTTTGCCTCAAGTCGTGCAGTTTTTATGCAAAAAAGAGGTGATTGAGCGAGCCTATGTACATTTAGCCACAACAACACCCAATTATCCTGATTTAGCCGATGTCAAAGGGCAAAGTCAAGCTAAACGGGCTTTGGAAGTTGCGGCAGCTGGTGGACACGGCTTACTGTTAATTGGCCCACCAGGTACAGGTAAAAGTATGTTGGCACAACGGTTTATTGGTTTATTGCCTGCTATGACTGACTCTGAAGCCATTGCTAGTGCAGCAGTATTATCGTTAGCAGGCCAGTTTAATCCAGACTTATTTGGACAACGTGTATTTCGTGCGCCACACCATACCGCCAGTGGGGTTGCTTTGGTCGGTGGTGGTAGTATTCCACGTCCTGGTGAGGTATCTTTGGCACACCATGGTGTTTTATTTTTAGATGAGTTACCTGAATTTGAGCGCGGTGTATTAGAAGTTTTACGTGAGCCATTAGAAGTAGGCAAAATCACTATTTCGCGTGCAGCACGACGAGCAGATTTTCCCGCTAGATTTCAATTAATCGCGGCTATGAACCCATGTCCTTGCGGTTATTTAGGGCATATGGTACGCCAGTGTCGCTGTACACCTGAACAAGTTGCACGGTATCAAGGAAAAATTTCTGGGCCATTATTAGACCGAATTGATATTCATATGGCAGTACCTGCCTTGGCAGAAGGCGAGTTACTTCACTCTGCAGGGCAAACAATACAACGGGGCGAAGCCAGCAATGAGGTGGCTAAACGGGTTGTCATCGCTAGAAACATCGCTTATGAACGGCAAGGTTGTGTCAATGCAGCTTTAGAGGGTAGCTTGTTAGATGAACACGGTATATTAGATGATGCCGCCAGAAATTTATTACAAGCAGCGATGACTAAACTGGGCTTGTCTGCCCGTGCTGCCCACCGTATTATAAGACTGTCACGCACTTTAGCTGATTTAGCAGAAAGACCCGCGATACGTGCCAGTGATGTTGCTGAAGCGATTCAATATCGCCGTGGGCTTAGAACGAGTTAGGTATGAGGCTAAACAAGAAGTATTTTGATAAAAATCAATCTTACATGTAGGGTTTGGTTTGATTAGTATCGTTTTGTATTCTTAAATAATAAGAATATATTTTACAGTACAATTTATTCAAGTGGATTGGGGATTTTCGACCGACGTTCTAGCCTCGGTGGGGTCATCGGGGTTTTTTACTTTTTAAAGTGTGCAATTTTCGCTACTTATGCGGAAAAAATAAATTATGTCAAAAATTAACTTACGTAACTTTGTTTCACAACACTATAAGCGTGGTGTTACTGCACGTGATGTTGTGCTAGAAGCCATTACCAACTCAATTCATGCTGATGCTACCACTGTGAATATTCAGTTAGTTTTTTCAGAGTCGCCACAAAAAGTAATATCTGAAATTAAAGATACTAATTCAGTATTAACAAAAATTATAATTACTGATAATGGTGATGGTTTTATTAAAAAAAATCTAGATTCCTTTAATGAAGTATGTAGTACTCATAAAAATGATGTTGGTGGAAAAGGTGTAGGGCGATTATCATTTTTGAAATTAGCTCAAAAAATTAATATTGTTAGTTATAACAAAGATAATGAATCGGTTAAGTTTGATTATAACTATGATTTTAATTTAGAAAAAGTAAGTACCCAGACATTTAAACAAGAAGAAGGTTATAAAAAATCTACTGAAATTACAATTTCAGAAATTATTAAACCAGTTAATACTAAAGTAGATGTATTAATTAATAGTTTATGTGATGATTTGCGTTTAATATTATTTTTAAAACAACAAGCTGGTACTTCTATTGATTTAAATTTTATACATAATTCAAATCAAAAATTTGAAAGTCCTTTTAAATATCAATGTGGTAAAGATGATTCTTTAGATAAAAAAGAGTTTACTGTTTGTGGTGAAACATTTGAATGTTATTTATTTAAAGATGCCCCGCCTGAAAAAGGTATTACTGCTATTTATTGTGCTGATAGTTTAGGGATTGAAAAATATACAGTGAGTAAAAAATTTGATACTTGCAAATATTCAATTTTTATTACTTCAGATTATTTTAATCAATGTGCTAATATAGAACGTCAAGGATTAGAGTTATTAGAAAACCATGATAATGATAATCAAAATATAGATGATTTTATATTAGAAGAAAGTAACCCTAATATCAAAAAAAATGTAAAAATTAATCGCAAAATATTAGAACTAGAAATACATATGCAGTGTATGGAAATGGTTGAAAAATATGCACAAAATGATATAAATAGTTTTAAAGAAAATAATTTTAAAAAAATAAAAACTTATTATCCTTATATTAAAATAGAATCTTTAGGTAGCAATGCAAAATTATTAGATGCTGATGCAATGGTTCGTGAACATAGAAAGAATCAAGCTAATAAGGAAGACCAATTAATTAATAGCCTTGAAAAAGGAATACCATTACAAAATATATTTGAAGATGTTTCCCATTTAGCTTGTGATGATTTAGCCCGTTATATTTGTCATAGGACTTTTGTTGTTGATTCACTGTCTAATATGCCATCTGATAGTTTAGAGAAAGTATTGCATAATAATTTTATTACTAAAAACAGTAATGGTAATGGCTTATATGAAAACAATTTATGGTTACTTGATGATAAATTTTTATCTTATTCTAGTGTTCATAGTGATGAAATTTTAACCAATATTATTAAAAAAGTTGATATTGATTTTAAAGATAGTGAATCAGAACGTCCTGACGTTGCCATTTTCTTTTCAAAAGATAACAATAATAAGCCTAATAAATTAGTAATTATTGAATTTAAGAAATTTCTTGCTGATAAATATGATAAAGGTAAAGCATTACAACAATGTAGAACGTATGCTAGTGAATTAGTAGAAAATTTACCTAGCATTTTAGAAGTGTTTTGTTTTGCGTTAGTAGAAATTGATGATAAATTTTATAGAGACTTAAAACAAACAAACTATAAAGATATATTCTCTAGGTCTGAACGTATTTTATATCAAGATTTTTCAATAGGTATTGATTTTAATATCCCCATGCACCAATATGTAATGCCAGTTTCAGCATTACTATTAGATGCAAAATCTCGTAATAAGTTATTTGAAAATATACTAAAACAAGAAAACTTCTAACCCCCAAACAACGCCGCGTATCCTAGAGCTTTATCGTGAGTTTAATAAGTATTTATTTGTAGTACAATCTTATTCAAGTGGGTTGGGGGTTCCTGGCTGGCGTTCTAGCCTCGGTGGGTTCAGCGGGATTTTTTACTTTTTTGATTTACTGCTCAAGTAACATAAAAGTAATTTTTAAAACATTTTTTGATATTCATCAAAATAACTAAAAATAACTAAAAATAATTATCATGAATTCTAATAATCAATTACCGGCTATTCACCCTGGTGAATTTTTAGCGGAAATTTTAGAAGATACTCCAATAACACTGGCTAATTTTTCGCGTAGTATTGGTGTACCAACAATTAAAATAGCGGCTATCTTGCAAGGTACAGGGTCAATAACTGTTGAATTAAGTTTATTATTTGGCAAGGCTTTCGGACAATCTCCACAGTATTGGTTAAATTTACAAACCGCTTATGACTTAAAAACAGTTTCGCAAGAAACACGCAACCATTTAAACGAAGTAACTTACCTATTTGCATAAGCAAATTATTTTTGATGGTAGTCCACAATCTCAACATCAAAAGCGTCGCTGCCGCCCCATACAAAACATAATCGCCATTGGTCGTTAATACGTATGCTGTGCTGTCCACTGCGGTTACCGTCTAATGCCTTTAAATGATTAGATAGTGGGCAACGTAAATCATCAAGTTCGGTTGCCATATCAAGTTGTTGTAGTCGCCTTACTGCCCGTTTAATAATTTCAGCAGGTAATCCACGAGTTTTTCCTGTGCTATAAAATTTTTCTGTGAGCGAGTTTTTGAAGCTTTTAATCATATATAGTTAATCACCGTTAATTATCGCCAAAATTGTAAATGGTTTCTTTTATTATTGTCAATAATAAAATTTTTAACCCCCAAACAACGCCGCGTATTCTGGGCGTTTTTTTAGCATCACGGGAAAGCCTTTTAGAATATGGCGTACATCGGCATCGCTTAAACCATAACACTGGGCAACTAATTGATCGTTTTGATAACGCAAGCGGTCATATTGCTTGTAGGATTTATAGATTTTTCTTTTTTTGTATCTAAGATAGTTTTAATAGTTTTTCTGACTGTGATAATTCTAATATTACAAATTCTTTTGTATTTATTGAATCTGGAATTTTATCTTGCAGAATAGGTAATATATATTGTAAGTTTTTAGAATTAGCTAAATTAGAAATCGTTATTAATTGATTGTTATGAACTGTTTCTAATTGATCATGGGCTATAAAATGTAAGCATTTAATTTTTAGACTATCTGCAAAAGCAATATACGCAAAATCAAAAGCAGCTATTTGTCCTTTTTTCTTACCAATACTGGGATTACCTTCAAAATTTGTAACCGTTAATTCATAATTGTCCTTGCCCACAAGATGCGTACTTAATAAATATTGTTCGCTATATATCTCGTTTGAAATAGGTGAAAAAAAACTATTAAATGAAGTTATTCTTTCTTGTATCAATGAATCTTTAGATGATAATTTATCATTTATATTATCTAATCTTTTTTGAAAATCATTGATTTTTGATTTTGTCTTAACTAATAAAGCTTGTTGTTCAATTAACTGACCTTTTTGTTCATGAGCATTATTTAATTTAGTAATAATCCCTTCTAACAATTTTATGTCATTATCATTATCATTTTTTAATTCAATACTATTTTTAAGTTGGTTTATTATTATTAAATTTTTTTCAATCGTAGATATTATTTCTGGAAGTTCCAAAGATAAAAAATTTATTTTTCCTTCTATTAAAGTATTATGAAAATCAAGAGCGTCTTCAAATGTTTTTTGAAGCTCTGGAATAAATTTATTAGCTTGAATATATAAGCTTTTTATTTCATTAATATTGATATTAGATAGTTCATTACGCAAACTATTAATG
The DNA here is from genome assembly GCA_043777895.1 of Betaproteobacteria bacterium. GTDB lineage: Bacteria > Pseudomonadota > Gammaproteobacteria > Burkholderiales > Burkholderiaceae_C > JBDLSY01. Next base: position 14,287 of record JAYWHD010000162.1, read on the forward strand.
CTTTCATTTATTAGCTGTCTTTTATAGTTTAAATTATTATTAATTTCAATAATAGCAGCTATTTTATTTTTTAATAGATTAAGATCAAGTATATCTTGAGAATAATGTTCAATAGAAATTATTTTTTCTTTTGCTACAGTTAGTTTAGATATTTCAGCATTTAGTAAGGTTATTTTTTGGTCTATTAATGAAGCAGAAGAGTTATCATTTTTTTCTAATGAGCGAAGAAAGGCTTTTTCTTTCTTTACAGAATTAATTAAGGTTTTTTTATCTTGAGATAACAAATCGTATAAACCTAACCAAAAAAAATGCAACGCTTCATATTCATTAGCATTTATAAATGTACCCAGCGTTTTAACAATATTGGTTAATTTTTCTTTATTATCTCTTATATTTTTAGAGATGATTTGTCTAAAACTTGGGCTATCTTCATTAAATTCAAATATTTTTAGGCTTAATTCTTTTTTAAACTGTTCATCTTTAGGTATATCAATATTATTGATTCGTTGTATTTTTTTCTTGCCACTTAAAAAATTTCTATTAATAATAATTGAATTTTCTGGTTTGTCAAAACTTTCAATAAGTTCTAAAGTAATTAATATATTATTATCTTTTAGAAAATTTTCTACAATGGTATTGGGTTGTTTATTAAATTCCGTATCAGAATAAATACCTTTACCATTACTACCAAGACAATAATCTATTAATTTTAATACAGTTGTTTTACCAACATTGTTACCGGTTTCTTGCGAGCCTTCTTGGTTAGCTGTTTTATCAACAATTAAATTTAATCCTTGTTTAAAATTAATCTCACGGACAATATTATTGTTAATATTGTTTTTAATAATTAGTTTTTTAATAAACATAATAGTTGGATATTATTATTATTTTTAATTTTGATAGAGCCTAATAAATAAAGCCAATTAAGTGCTAATAAAAATAAATTTAATGATGTATTAAAACGATTTTTTACATTTTGATATAAATCAAATAACTCTATTTCGTTTATTTTCTTCTCTTGAAAAACAGCTAAAATGATTGCCCCTAAATGGTACAAATTTTTTTCAGGTGTGGTGTTGTTTTGTACTATCATTATATTGATACGAATTAGGATTTTCTAAAATTTTACACCGCATAAAAGCATCTACTAATACTATTCTAATTCCAGCTATTATTTCTTCATAATCTAACAATTCATTTATGTTTATAGAATCTTTAATATGTTCATACAACGAGTTTTCTATGTTTTCTATAATATCATCAGAATTGTTTTTAATTGCTTCTAATGATCCTATATAGTTCGATTTTTCAATTTTATATAAATCATTAATATAGTTAAGAATAGCTATTTTTTTATTTCCATAATTTTCTATCATTGCATAAATTGTATTTAGTTGCTTCTCAAACATTGCATTATCTTTAATAATTTCTTTATATTTATTAATAGAATTAAAAGCTATTTTTTCATGAGTCTCTGGAGTATTAATGCCGTTGTCTTCAGGTTTATCAAGGTTTAAATGTTTACTGATTAAATTAACGACTTTACTTAGAGCTGCAGATTTCCTTTGAAGAGGAAGGTTCTTATGTATTTTATCCTTGATGTCTCTTTCATGTTGTTTTTTCCATTCTTTTAAAATGGCTACCGTGTATAAACCGCTGTTTTCTGGGTTATCAATCAGTTTGTGGTGGTCAAAACATAAAATAATCAGATTATTAAAAGCATGCCTTTCTTTTTCTGTCATATCCTCATTCCAACGTTCACCACCTTGGCTAGATGCTTCTATATGACATACTTCACTTAAATTATTTAGAACAGAGTTATCGGTAATAGAAAATTCTTTTAGACACTTTGGATAGGCACAACAATTTCCTGAACGTGCGTAAAGATGTTTTAATGTTAGTGGGGTGGGTGCTTTTGTACGCATTACAATTTTTGTATTTTTTATTAATAGTTTAATATTTTAACCCCCAAACAACGCCGCGTATTCTGGGCGTTTTTTTAGCATCACGGGAAAGCCTTTTAGAATATGGCGTACATCGGCATTGCTTAAACCATAACACT
>JAYWHD010000163.1:0-2046 GCA_043777895.1 Betaproteobacteria bacterium
TCTAAACCAAAGGCCAATGCCGCCGCCGTTGGTTCATTAATAATACGTTTGACATCTAACCCTGCAATACGTCCCGCATCTTTAGTCGCTTGACGTTGTGCATCATTAAAATAAGCGGGCACAGTAATCACTGCTTCAGTGACGGCTTCGCCTAAATAGTCTTCGGCTGCTTTTTTCATTTTACGCAAAATTTCCGCACTGATTTGCGGCGGTGCCAGTTTTTGGTCACGCACAGACACCCAAGCATCACCGTTGTCGGCTTGTACAATACCATACGGCATGTGGGCAATGTCTTTTTGTACTTCTTTGTCGGTGAACTTACGGCCAATTAAGCGTTTAACAGCATATAAAGTATTTTTTGGATTGGTGACTGCCTGATTTTTTGCGGGAGCTCCGACCCGAATTTCGCCATCTTCCATATAAGCAATAATCGACGGCGTTGTACGTGCACCTTCAGCGTTATCAATTACTTTAGGTACTCCGCCTTCTAAAACTGCTACACATGAATTAGTCGTGCCTAAGTCAATACCAATAATACGTCCCATAATAAATCCTCTGATATTTAATAATTATTAATTTAAAAATGAACAAAACTACAAAAACAATAGCAAACAATGCCACTTATAGTCATAGTTAAGGCTTAATTGCTTTATTTCAAGTTTTAAAATTATTTTTTTAAATTATTTTTAAATTATTTTTTATGTTTAATAAATAACTAGTGACTGTTTAGCGATTATTTAGCGATTATTTAGCGATTATAAATATTTACTTATAACTTTTACTGCCTACAATTTGTAAAAAAACATCTTCCAAATCAGCCCGCTGAATATCTAACTCATCAATGACTAATTGATTGGCACGCAAAACAGCTAAAATATCAACGGCAGCATCATAATGGCTTAAGCGTAAACGCAAGCGTTCACCAGCAGTACTACCTGTGCCTTGCATTAACAATGGCTTAAGCACTTCAGGTAACTTGCCATTAATTCGTAGCAACAACTGTAAGCCTGAACACTGCCCTAATAAGTTTGAAGTTGTATCTAAAGCAACTATTTTACCATGTTGCAATAATGCAATACGGCCGCATAACTCTTCGGCCTCTTCTAAATAATGCGTAGTTAATACAATCGTATGGCCTTTGGCGTGTAGCTTACGAATAAATTTCCACACGGTTTGACGCAATTCAACATCAACACCCGCAGTAGGTTCATCTAGTACAATCACAGATGGCTTATGAACCAAGGCTTGTGCGATTAATACCCGCCGCTTCATACCACCTGATAAAGCACGCATATTGGTATGGGCTTTATCAGTCAGCCCTAACCCTTCTAGCATTTCGTCAATCCACGCATCATTATTTTTAATACCAAAGTAACCACTTTGATTACGCAAAAATTCTTTGACGGTAAAAAAAGGATCAAATACTAACTCTTGTGGTACTAAGCCTAAAGATTGCCGTGCTGCACGAAAATCAGTTTGTACGTCATACCCCATCACAGCAACCTGCCCGCTTGATGCAGTAGAAAGCCCCGCAATAATTGAAATTAAAGTGGTTTTACCCGCCCCATTAGGGCCTAATAAGCCAAAAAACTCACCTTGGGCAATAGTTAAATCAATTCCTTTTAGAGCTTTTAATGTAGGGAAGTCTTTGGTAACGCCTGTAATAGATAAGGCTGGAACGGTGTTATTTGATTCTAATATTATTTGCATATTATGGTTTTTTAATAAAAAAACTATTGTAGCTAACAGTGTGATTAATATTGTAATTAATTAACTAACCGTGTAAATCAGATTAAAACTTCTATCTAAATAGCCTGTCAATATTTACAGCTAGAGTAAAATAGTAAGTTAAGATTTTTTAAATATCTGTCTATCTTTTAGAAAAACACTTTAAAACTAATTAAAATAGCTTGTTTAACATTTATTATTACCATAAATTTATGAATCAAATCACTGACCCCATCGTTATCGTTTCTGCCGTACGTACCCCTATGGGCGGTATGCTAGGCGACTTTGCCAATACAACTGCCGTTGAATTAGGTGCAA
>JAYWHD010000164.1:0-5652 GCA_043777895.1 Betaproteobacteria bacterium
AGACATCGTATTAGATTGTATTGACCAAGTACTTGCAAAAGTAGCCTTAGTTGTATTGTGCCAAAGCCGTCAACAAGCTTTATTGGTGTGTGGTGCAGCAGGCGGTAAAACTGATTTAAGTTTACTGGCGACTACTGATTTGTCTAAAGTAACTCACGACCCTTTATTAGCCAGTTTACGTAGCCGTTTACGCAAGCAATATGGCTTTGCGTCAGCTCCGATACATGTAAAAAATAAAAAAGACAAATTAAAATCAATGAATGTTCCTTGCGTATATGTTGCACAAGCCGTTGCTAAACCGATTGTTGAAACAACTGTTTGTGATGTCAATATATCACATAGCTTAAATTGTGCAGGTTACGGGAGTATGATGCATATGACGGCGAGTATGGGTTTAAGTGCCGCTGCTTGGGCGATTGGACGCATTACAATGGTAAATATTTAAACTGCTTTCATAAAGAATTGATTAGCAAAACGAAAGCGGCCTTAAAAATTAAACTAAATACCCCATCAATCCAGCTATTATCCGACCGCTTAATTAACCAAATTGCAGCGGGTGAAGTCATTGAACGGCCTGCGTCTGTTTTAAAAGAACTACTAGAAAACGCATTAGATGCTGGCTCAACAACAGTCATTGTACGTTTGGAGGGCGGTGGAATTAACCGTTTAGATGTACAAGACAATGGCGATGGTATGCCTGCTCAAGCACTTCCATTAGCAGTATTACGCCATGCAACTAGTAAAATCACAACTCAAGATGAGTTAATGTCGGTATCTAGCTTTGGGTTTCGTGGTGAAGCTTTGGCATCTATAGCATCAGTTGCACAATTAGCCATTATTAGCCGCACTAAAACCTGTCAATACGCGACACAATATGATAATTATTTAGGCAACTGGCAAGAACAACCCGCTTCGCATAGTATTGGAACAACAGTTTGCGTACGAGAGCTATTTTTTAGTATTCCTGCACGGCGTAAATTTTTAAAAACAGAATCTACTGAATTAACCCACTGTGTCAATGTGTTTGAATCAATCGCTTTAGCACACCCAACTATTCAATTTGAATTATTTCATAACAGTAAAATATTACGTAGGCTATCGCCCACTACAGGCTGGCAAAGAATAGAAAATATTGCTAACTCTGTATTTAATACCAGTGAAGATAATACTACTTCAACGTATCAAATAGACGTTAGTCATAGCGGCATCAGTGTATATGGGGTGTTAAGTGCACCACAACACACACACAATCGGGCAAAGCTACAAGCCTTGTATGTCAATGGTCGCCCTATACGTGACCGTGCAATGGCACATGCTATTCGCTCTAGTTATCAAGGTCTATTACACGGCGATAACCAACCCAACTATTGTTTGTTTATGCGTGTGCCGCCCGACAGTGTTGATGTCAATGTACACCCCACTAAAAGTGAAATACGGTTTCGCGATGGCAGTGCGGTATACCGCTTATTAAAGTTAGCGGTAGAACAGGCTTTAGGACAAATAATATCGTCTGTCAATTTTGACAGTAAGCGGGTTGTTGCCACAGGAAACCCCGTATGGCAAGTATTACCAGAACAGCTCTCAAAGCCACAGTTATCCCAAGCTGCACACACATTAACACAGACTACTTACCCTAAAAACACTCAATACGCTACACAAGGCTTACTTAAAACTGATTTATGGCCTGCTCTAAATGCCACCCCATCAATAAATGATGTATCCGATGATTCATCATCCATTGAATCTCAAGCAACACTGCCTTCTAATCCCCCCAATACTATTGGTCGATTAGGTGTGGCAATTGCACAAATACACGGCATATATATTTTGACGCAAACGGCTGAAGGAATGGGTATCGTAGATATGCACGCTGCACATGAACGGGTACTATACGAAGCCTATAAAACTGAATTGGCACACGGTAATGTGGCAAGTCAGATTTTATTAGAAATAATCTCTTTGGCTTTAACTGATTTACAGTGTGAAACAGCTAATACGTATCAAACAACTTTACTAGAATTAGGGTTTGATGTGACTCTCTTATCAGTCAATGTATTGGCAATTCGAGCAGTGCCTAGCTTATTGCGTTTAAATGATGTGACCCATACTTTGACGGCTTTATTAGATGAGCTGCTTTTAATTCAAGTGAGTTCGGAAGGCTTAAGTGCTATGCTAAAGACAGCCCAAAATGAACGGCTTGCAAGCCTTGCTTGTCAAAGTGCAGTGCGTGCGAACCGACAATTAAGTATCGCTGAAATGAATGGGCTTTTGCGTCAAATGGAACAAACGGCTAACGCAGACCGTTGTAATCACGGCAGACCGACTTGGTTTGGATTAACTATGCAAGATTTAGACCGAAGGTTTATGCGTGGTAGATAAACTATCTGTAAATTATTGGTTAATCACTTTAACAACTTTAAAAATTCTATAATTTCTATAATTTCTATAATTTCTATAATTTCTATAAAGCTGAAGACTATATAGTTGCAGATGAATGATATAAATCGTAGTTATTTTTTAACTTTGGCGAAAAAACCCCTTGTGCCAGTTTAGAACCTGGTATTAAACCTGCTTGAGTCAGTGATTCTTGTTTTAAAATCATCTCACGGCTATATTTGTCTAGCATACCTTCAGATAAGTGCAGCCCATTGACCGATTGTAAAGTAGCCGTACTGGTTTTTGTTACAGCACGAATACGCATATAAATTTTACGGGCTTCTAACACATCAAAATGCGGTAAGTCAATGATAAGCTGAAAAATAGCATATTCAGTTAAAGCATTTAGCGAATGAGTCGCCTGTACCGTTTGCCATAAACGCTCTAATACAATTGTATTTTTTTGCTCTGCATCTGAATGTATCCAATGTTCTTGTTGTTGTACAAAACGTGCTGCCAATAAAGCTTGTGTAAATAAGTCTAATTGTGCAATGGGTACACTGATTTTTAAAATAATCGCCCCATCTAAACCTGCCAATAATGAATGAGCTTCATCAATAAAGTTGTCCCAAGCCGCCGTAGTAATAAATGTACAGTCAGCATATGTGGTATTAGCTAATGACATACACCACTCTTTAAATATATTAAGTGTGCCTATTGTGGCTAATTCATGGCGATGAATAACTTGCCAGCCTAAAATAATTGCATCATTATTGCTTATATCAGAACAGACACACACTGGCAAAGAATGTTGCCAAGGACGTTCACTTAAAAGTAGTAAAAACTGTTCTTTATTGATTACATTTTTCCACGTTAATCGTGCTTGATAATAAAATAATTCGTGGGCAAAAAAAGGTGGCGAAACAGCGACTACTTTGACAGGTACTAAAGTGGTAATAAACTCATCTTGTAGTGTATCAGGCATCACTTCACTACTAACTAGTTTTGAGGTGTACAAAAAAGGGGCTTTTTCAGTCTCTGTTGCTTTATCTATTACCGCAGATATTGTCGTACTTATTGTCGTCTCTGTTATCAAATGGTTTTTTTCTGTCAATTCTTCCAAAATAATTGGATTTTTTTGAGCAGTAAACGCCGTTAAATCGCCAATAGCCCCTAAAATATCGCGAAACTTATTCATACGATAAGCCGTATCAGCGGATTTACTAATAGAGTCTGTCGTTACAGGTCCATTATTAAATTGAGATTGAGATTGGTTTAGTTTTATTTTTTTTTGTAGTTGTTGTACACGCCCAAAAAACCATAGCCAACGCAGACTTAAAACCAGCACAATACCCACTACACACAGTAAAGACGGCAACCATAAGTCGCTAGTCGTATTAACTGGCAAATGGTTATCTATTGTTTTTACAGTTGAGCTAATAGGTATCATCAAAAATATGCGTGCTTATCAAAAGTTTAAAAAAGTAGCTGTTAAGCCAAAGCTAGTTTAACGGCTGCTGATACCTGTGTCATATCCGCTTTACCCGCTAACTTTGGTTTTAATGCCCCCATTAACTTACCGATGTCTTGGGCTGTATTAGCACCGATTTCTAACTTGACTTGAGCGACTACTAAGGTGATTTCTTCAATACTCATTTGTGCAGGCATATAGGCTTGCAAAATTACCAGTTCCGCCTGTTCTTGATCAACCAAATCTTGGCGGCTTGCACTGGTGAATTGTGCAATACTGTCTTTACGTTGCTTAATAGATTTTTCAATGATAGCGATTACCACAGCATCAGTGGGTTCTAAGCGTTCATCAACTTCTTTTTGTTTAATGGCAGCGAGTAACATACGAATCGTGCCTAAGCGTACTGTGTCTTTGGCACGCATAGCATTTTTCATATCTTCTGTAATATTGTTTTTTAACATATTCATAGTAAATCCTTAACCAAATAATAAGTAAGTAAATAATAAGTAAATAATAAGTAAATGATATTTTACTCAATATTAATCAGATTAATATGCTGCATCAATTCGTGGGTTTTAGTTAAAGCAACAATAATTTTTTGATAATGCAGAATATCATCAAACTCAAGCAAACGCCCTTTGCGGTCTTTAAGCCATTTTTGTGCGGGCTGATAACCGCCAATATAAAATTCCCAAGCAATATGTGAAACGTTATCAAAATATTGCGTTTCATTAATATACACTTTGCCCACCCCGCCCTGTGGGCACCCCTCCAAAGGAGGGAAATTTAAAAAATGTAATTTTGTAACAATATTATTGCCATCTTCAGGATATTGCGTAATGTAGTCTTCAACTGCATCACTTTCTAATAAATGTATTTGCCGTATTTGTTTACCCAATGCAACTAACTGCCAAAAAGTCTCTTGGTCTTTCGGATAAGGTACACGCGGAAAATCAATTTTTAAAAACTCTTTGTATTTTTCGCGGTATATGGGCGAATGTAATATCGCATAAATGTAATCCAAAATATCAATCGGGGCAAAAGTATTATTCAATTCCCCTATTGTGAGAGATTTTCCAACAGCTGGAATGGCTATATTATTAGCATTACTGTATGCTTTGATAATAAAATCTTCTAAATTTGATAAAACAGTTTTAATATTTGTCTCAACATCTTTATCTGTACATCTAAATACTTTTAAGCCTAATGCTTCTAAAAAAGTTTGTCTTTCTTGGTCATATTCTTGTTTATTGTCATGGCTACTACCGTCTATTTCAATCACTAAACCTAAAGATTTTACATAAAAATCTACAATATAGTGTCCTATAATCGTTTGTCTATCAAAATCAATGTGATGGAATTTATTTTTATGCACTTGTTGCCAAAACAAAACTTCAGACAATATACCTTCTTTTCTTTTGTCTTTAGCCCGTTGATTTAATTTAGAATTATGCGGTAAATTCTCTATAAACTGTTTATAAATAGTTTTATTATGAATAATCGTTAAAGGTGTTAAAGATGTTTTTACCACCCTGCCCTGCGAAACAGCGGAAGGGCTATAAGATTGCTCATTGTTTTTTACCACCCCGCCCTGCGAAACAGTGGAAGGGCTATAAGATTGCTCATTGTTTTTTACCACCCCGCCCTGTGAAACAGCGGAAGGGCTATAAGATTGCTCATTGTTTTTTACCACCCCGCCCTGTGAAACAGCGGAAAGGCTATAAGATTGCTCATTGTTTTTTACCACCCCGCCCTGCGGGCACCCCTCCAAAGGAGGGGAATTAAATAGCTTTTCATTAACAAAG
>JAYWHD010000165.1:0-2040 GCA_043777895.1 Betaproteobacteria bacterium
TGAAGGTGATATTGCAATGCAGCAGTATCAGGCATTTTTAGAAAAAATCGCCTATTTAGTACCAGAACCTGATGATTTTAACATCACAACAGCAAACGTAGACAGTGAATTAACTCAACAAGCAGGCCCACAATTAGTTGTTCCTATACTCAATGCACGTTACGCTTTGAATGCGGCCAATGCCCGCTGGGGTAGTTTGTATGACGCATTGTATGGTACTGATGTCATTGATGATAGCAATGGGTGTGAAAAAATAACCGCTGATGGCAAAGCATACAATCCTGTGCGAGGTGCTAAAGTGATTGCCTATGGACGCAGTATTTTAGACCGTTACCTGCCGTTAAACCAAGGTGCATCACACACCTATGCCATCGCTTACAGTATCGTTAATGGTGTACTACAGGTTCTTTTAAATACTGGCAAGACAACTACTTTACGTCATATTGAACAGTGTGTCGGCTATCAGGGCAATGCGAATAACCCATCAAAAATCATATTTTTACACTATGGCTTACACTTAGAAATAGTCATTGACCGTAGCACAATAATCGGGGCAAACGATGCAGCGGGTATGAGCGATATTATTTTAGAAGCCGCTTTGTCCACTATTTTAGATTTAGAAGATTCGGTTGCCGCAGTAGATACTGATGATAAAGTATTGGCGTACCGCAATTGGCTAGGCATCACTCAAGGGCATTTAACAGAGACTTTAGAAAAAAAAGGCGTACAGATAACACGTGGTTTAAATACCGATCGTTTTTATACTGCCATTGATGGCACACTCAATGGCTTGCGTTTACACGGCCGTGCATTGATGTTTTTACGCAATGTGGGGCATTTAATGACTCACTCTGCTATTTTGTATGAACCTCAACAGCCTATTCATATTAATAAGTCATTTGATACATCAAATAACATATCAAATATACCCTCTACTACGCTACACGAAATACCTGAAGGTATTATGGACGCAGTGATTACCACGGCTATTGCCCTGCATGATGTAGCTAAATCAAGCGATAATCAATTACGAAATTCTCGCACAGGCAGTATTTATATTGTTAAACCAAAAATGCACGGCCCTAATGAAGTCGCTTTTGCTTGTGAGTTATTTAGCCGTGTTGAAGTTTTATTAGGACTCAAACATACAACGGTTAAGCTGGGTATTATGGACGAAGAACGCCGTACCAGTGTTAATTTAAAAGCATGTATTGCCGCAGCATCAGAACGGATCGCCTTTATCAACACAGGATTTTTAGACCGTACAGGTGATGAAATACACACAGCTATGCTGGCAGGTGCGATGTTACGTAAAGCCGATATGAAACACAGTATATGGCTCAATAAATATGAATTAAACAATGTAGTTGTCGGATTAGCATGTGGCTTAAAAGGCAAAGCACAAATTGGTAAAGGTATGTGGGCTATGCCAGATTTAATGGCAGATATGCTTAAACAAAAAATAACGCACGTTCAATCAGGTGCAAACACAGCTTGGGTTCCCAGCCCTACAGCGGCTACTTTACATGCCTTACATTACCACGATGCTGATGTATCAAATTATCAAATACAACTACAACAACAATTACAATTACAATTACAACAACAATCGCCACAAGCTATAGTAAATGTACATCAAACAAACTCTAAAATGGATAGACATAGTTTATTGACTGGCATACTTAGTATTCCTGTAGCAAGCCCTAGCGAACAATCTCAATGGCGTGATACAGATAAACAACGCGAGTTAGACAACAATGTGCAAAGCATTTTAGGGTACGTGGTACGGTGGATTGACCAAGGCATTGGTTGCTCTAAAGTACCAGACATTAATGGTATTTATTTAATGGAAGACCGTGCAACATTGCGTATCAGTAGCCAACATATTGCCAATTGGCTACATCATGGTGTACTCACTGACCATCAAGTACTTGATTCATTTAAACGAATGGCTGCCATTGTTGATACACAAAATGCCAATGATAATATGTATACACCGCTCATATTCAATATAAATACTAACGAATATAGCATGGCTTA
>JAYWHD010000166.1:0-5602 GCA_043777895.1 Betaproteobacteria bacterium
GCTACGTATTGATAAAACAGATGCGGTAATTAGATAATAAAAAACCCGCTTATGGGCGGGTTTCATCTTAAATTAATATTAATTAAGCGGCTAATAATTTAGACTTACTATTAAGCTTAAATTGTACATACTGCTGCAATGGCATCAAGTACTTTTGGTAAATTGTGTGTATTTAAAGCAGCAACACAAATACGCCCTGTTCCTACAGCATAAATACCGTGTTCAGTACGCAATATATCCACTTGTGATGCAGTCAATCCGCTATAGCTAAACATACCGCGTTGCTTGGCAACAAAACCAAAATCACGGGCTATACCACGTTCTTTTAAACCGTTTACAAACGCCTCACGCATTTGTTTAATACGTACACGCATTTCGCCTAATTCAGCTTCCCAATCAGCCCGTAATTCAGGTGAGTTTAACACCATACTTACAATCGTTCCGCCGTGTGTAGGTGGATTTGAATAGTTAGTGCGAATAACACGTTTAACTTGCGACAATACCCGTGCGGCTTCTTCTTTAGTTTCAGTTACTATTGTCAATGCACCGACACGCTCACCATACAAAGAAAAAGACTTAGAAAATGAGCTGGATACAAAAAACTGTAAGCCTGATGCGGCAAATAAATCAATCGCAATTCCATCTTCTGCAATACCATCTGCAAAACCCTGATACGCCATATCTAAAAATGGAATCAATTGTGCCGATTGACACACCGCAACAATTTCTTTCCATTGTTCAACCGTCAAATCAACACCTGTTGGATTATGACAGCAAGCATGTAACACCACAACACTGTGGGGGGCTAATGCTTTAAAGTAAGCCAACATTTCATCAAATTTAACACCGTGGTTTGCTGCGTTGTAGTAGGGATAGTTGTTTACTACAAACCCTGCCGCCTCAAATAAAGCACGGTGATTTTCCCACGAAGGATCACTAATACTGACTGTAGTATTGGGTGATAAGCGTTTAATAAAGTCTGCACCAATTTTTAAAGCTCCCGTACCACCAATGGCTTGTGCGGTCACTGCACGGCCTTCGCTAATGATGGTTTTGCCTGCGTTACTAGTCCCAAATAATAAACTTTGTACGCCTTGATTATAAGTATTAATTCCTTCAATCGCTAAGTATCCACGGGCAGCGTGCATTGCTTCGCGAATGGCTTCAGCCTTTTGGACTGCACGTAACAAAGGGATTTTGCCAATATCCGTAAAATAAACACCTACACCTAAGTTGGTTTTGCCAGCCCGTGTATCTGCATTAAATGATTCATTTAAGCCTAAAATCGGGTCGCGAGGGGCTAAAGTTACAGCAGAAAATAAAGAAGTCATAAAATATACTTGAGTAAAATTAAGTGAATTTAAATAAAATTAAGCAAAATTTAAATAAATAATGCAAAACTTAAACAATAAAAAATAAAAAATAAACAATAAACAATGAACAATGAACAATAAACAATAAATAATAAATAATGAACAATAAACAATTAACAATAAGTAATTAACAATCAACAACGATAAAGTAGAAGTTTACAAGCAATTAAATAAAACAGTCATTCCAATCATTCAATATACCGAAAAATAAAACGGTATTTAATAAAGCAGTTATTAAATGTTAAATAATAATCCCTGCTAATTTAAAAGCTAATATAGCTTCATAAGAAACTTGTTTTTCAGCAATATAGTGTTGTAACTCAAGCCGTGTAACGCAGGCAAATTGTATTACCTCACCATCTAGATTACGCGGCGTAACCTCTGGTAATAATATAGCACGGTGAGCCCAAACAGCTTGAGCAATATACCCGTCAGTGGTATTGCGGCGTTCTTGCACCATACCGCAAGCAGAAAAATGGCTAAAATCAGCAGCTGTTAAACCTGCTTCTTCATAGGTTTCACGCAATACGCCTGCTTCTAAAGCATCACTACTGGATAACAATCCTCCTGCTAAAGAATCCCATAAACCTGGGTCAGTAGCTTTATTTAAAGCACGTTGTTGCAGCCATATTTTGCCATCAATACTTTCTCCGACTAAATGAACTGCATGTGTAAATATACCTAATACACGTACTGCCGCTCGTTCAACTTCGGCTAATGCAGGTGGTAAATCGTTTAGTATACTGTTCGCTTCGGGTAACGGTGCTACACTCAATAACTCATTACGCCAGACATTTAAACGCCCTGCACCGTACAAAGACTGTGCCCATTGTGCCAAAACAGCATTACGCTCATCAAGGTCTATAGGCAAGTCTATATGGGTATCATAAATTTTTTGTGGGTATAACGCCGCATCGTGCGGTAAAACTGAACCTACGGTATACCCCATTGCTTGTATAGGTAATCGCTTTGTCATAGTATGAAAGTAGTTAATAATGGTGTCATTGTAATTAATATTTTTAAACTGAAAAATTGTATATAAATAATGGTTAGAATCAGAATTTTTAAGATTAAAAGATAAATAAAATTTATAAAATTTATAAAATATTTAAATTCTGAAAATACTGGTTAAAACTTTTAGTATTAAAGTTTAAATAATCAAAAATAATTAAATATTTGTAAATAAACGGCTTATATTAACCGCATCAATCAAAAAGCTACTTAAATAAACAGGCTGAATTATCACATTACTCTCATTTAATAAATTTAAACTATCAAGGCGGCGTTGTAATTGTTGTGCTATGGCACTTCCGTTGTCTATAATACAAACAGAACTAGGTAGGTACTTACGCCAAATATTTAGTACTAAAGGATAATGCGTACAGCCTAATACCAAAGTATCATAACGCCTGTCTACGTCATTAATGTGTGTATTAATATTAACAGCAGCTAAATGCAGTTGTATACTTTCATGAATTTTAGCGTGGTTTAAATCAAATTGATGTTGCTCAATAATGCCCGCCAAACCATCACAAGCATGACATACAATTTTTACTGTAGGTGAGTGCATTTGTACAGTATGTAATAAATCTTGAAACTTTGTACTAGACAAAGTACCGCGCGTTGCCATCACAATAACTTTATTTGTAATACTGTGGGCTATAGCTGGTTTTAGTGCAGGTTCAACGCCAATAATTGGCATAGTTGGATAACCAAGCCGCAATGGGACAATTGCTACCGCAGTGGCTGTATTACACGCCACCACCAAGGCTTTGATGCCGTGCTGATGGTATAACTCATAGGCAATGGCTAAAGACCGCTCTTGTATAAAAGTATTGGTTTTTTCACCATAGGGTGCATACGCACTGTCTGCATAATATACAAAGCGTTCTTTGGGTAAATGAACTTGTAGGGCTTTTAAAATACTTAAACCGCCAATACCCGAGTCAAATACCCCAATGGGGGCTTGGGTGTGGTTATGGTTATTAACAGTCAAAGTAGTTTGTGGCATTGCTTTTATTTAATAACTTAATAACTTAATAACTTAATTATTTAACTATTTAACTATTTAACTATTCAGGTGTAGCAGCAAAAAATATTTATTTAGAAATAACTTTAATACCATTCAAACTATTTAAATTTTCTTTAGCAATTTTTTCTTGCCACACCGCAGGACCCGTAATATGTGCGCTAGTACCGCCACTGTCTACTGCAACGGTTACGGGCATATCGACGACATCAAACTCGTAAATCGCTTCCATACCTAAATCTGCAAAGCCAACGATTTTAGCCGCTTTAATCGCTTTACTCACCAAATACGCTGCCCCACCGACTGCCATTAAATAAGCACTTTTATGTTTCTTAATGGCTTCAATCGCTACAGCCCCTCGTTCGGCTTTACCCACCATCGCAATTAAGCCCGTTTGCCCTAACATCATTTCAGTAAAGCTATCCATACGGGTTGCCGTAGTAGGACCAGCAGGACCGACTACTTCACCTTTAACGGGGTCTACAGGACCTACATAGTAAATCACGCGATTTTTAAACTCTACGGGCAACGGCTCACCTTTTGCCAACATATCGGCAATTCGCTTATGTGCTGCATCACGCCCTGTTAGCATTTTGCCATTTAATAATAAAGTCTGTCCTGGTATCCAAGTCGCGACTTGTTCTTTGGTCAAAGTATTTAAATTAACGCGTGTACTGGCTTGCTCATTCGGTGTCCAATTAACATTAGGCCATATATCTAAACTGGGCGGGTCTAAAAACACAGGCCCACTGCCGTCCATCACTAAATGTGCATGACGAGTTGCTGCACAATTGGGAATCATTGCCACGGGTTTGCTGGCCGCATGCGTGGGTGCCATATTAATTTTAACGTCTAATACGGTTGTTAAGCCACCTAAGCCTTGTGCACCAATCCCTAAGGCATTTACTTTTTCGTGCAATTCTAAACGCAATAACTCTGTTTTATTTAATGTATTACCTGTATCGCGTTTGGCTTGCAGTTCATACATATTGATGTCTTCCATTAAGGCTTGTTTTGCCATCAACATTGCTTTTTCAGCAGTTCCACCGATACCAATGCCTAACATACCTGGAGGACACCAACCCGCCCCCATTAAAGGCACTGTCTTTAATACCCAATCCACTAAATTATCTGAAGGATTCAGCATTGCAAATTTAGTTTTATTTTCACTGCCACCACCTTTAGCAGCAACGATAATATCTACTGTATTACCGGGTATTAGCTCTACATGAATCACAGCAGGGGTGTTATCTTTGGTATTTTTACGGTCAAACAGTGGGTCATCTACCACACTGGCACGCAAGGTATTGTCAGGCTGCAGATAACCTTGGCGTACACCTTGATTAATCGCATCGTCCAAACTACCTGTGAAGCCTTCCCAGCGTACGTCCATACCCACTTTTAGAAATACATTAACGATGCCTGTATCTTGGCAAATAGGCCGTTTACCGATGGCACTCATTTTACTATTAGTCAATATTTGTGCCATTGCATCTTTTGCTGCGGGACTTTTTTCGCGTTCATACGCACGTGCTAAATGAGTAATATAGTCAGTTGGGTGATAGTAGCTAATGTATTGCAGTGCAGCAGCAATCGTATCAATTAAGTCTTGTTGCTTAATAAAAGTAGGCGTAGTAGTTATATTCATATTTATATGTTTGTATGTATATTTATATTTATATTTATATTTATATTTATATTTATATTATAAGTAGCAAGTTTAGTAAAAAATAATAATTAAAAATAATAATTAAAAATTATAGTTAAATAATCATAGTTAAATAATCATAGTTAAAAATAAGATTACGTATTTTTTTAATTACAAATTAAAATTGAGGGATAATTATTTAAATAGTTTAAATTGTTTTTTTTATTGTATTGTCAGAGGTGTGTATGTTGATTGAATTTCGAGTGAGTAATTACCGTTTATTTAATGAAGAGGTGGTGTTTTCTATGGTCGCCGCTCCGCGTTTAAGAAAAACAGGCAACACGTTTAAAACACACTTAAAAAAAGATGCCTTGCCGCCTTTGCTTAAAACGGCCGTAATTTATGGTCCTAATGCGTCTGGTAAAAGTAATTTTGTAAAAGCGTTAAATACTTTAAAAGGCGTTTTTAGCAATTCAGATGCTGAACGTAAAGCATTCAATGTACAACCCTTTAAATTAAATGAACCCACTGATACCGTATCAAAGTTTTGTA
>JAYWHD010000167.1:0-5478 GCA_043777895.1 Betaproteobacteria bacterium
TACCAATGGCCATTGTATGCTGCACCACTACCTGCTACAACACTAAAACGCAACGAATTAACGCCCATAGAAGGCAATATTCACCGTATTTTACAAGGCAAAGAACTCGCTTATCTAGACAATCCAATTGATGCATTTTTAGCACAAATACAAGGCTCAGTACGGTTAAAACTACAAGATGGTTCAATAATTAGACTAGGATTTGCTGCAAAAAATAATCAGCCTTACCAGTCTATTGCCAATACTTTAATTGCACAAGGTGTATTTAAAGCCCATCAAGCCAGTATGGAACGTATCAAAGACTGGGCTAAAAATCAGCCTGATAAAACAGTACAGAGCGTATTAAATAGCAATCCCAGTTTTGTATTTTTTAAAGTCGTCAATATTCCGCATCAGTACGGAGCAATAGGTGCGTTGGGTGTTTCATTAACCCCTATGCGAAGTATTGCGGTTGATACGGCTTATATTCCGTTAGGGTCGCTTGTGTGGGTGGAGACTGAAACAATACAAGGGACTTTATCACAACTGATGTTGGCACAAGACACTGGCAGTGCAATTAAAGGGCCATCAAGAATTGATATTTACACGGGAACAGGTGAAGCAGCTGGACAGTTAGCCAGTGGGCAAAAAAGTACTGCTAAAGTATGGTTGTTAAGTCCTAAACCTTAAACCTTATATTTTTAATATGTACTTTTTTAATTTATTTTTTTAATTTATACTTTTTAACTTATACTTTTTAACATAGAGATAGTTATGACACTTAATACAGGTACACGTTTAGCTGCTTTAGATTTAGGGTCTAATAGTTTTCGTCTTGAAATTGGTTCTTATGACAATGGAACTATTTATAAGCAAGAGTATTACAAGGAAGCTGTCCACCAAGGTGCGGGTTTAGACGAAAATAATTTATTAAGTGATGCTGCAATGCAACGCGGCTGGGATTGTTTGGCACGGTTTGCCGAACGTTTAGCAGGCTTTAAACACGCTCAAGTACGCGCAGTCGCCACACAAACTTTGCGTGAAGCCAGCAACAGTGAAGTATTTTTAAGCCGTGCGCAAGTTATATTAGGCTTTCCGATTGATGTGGTATCAGGCTATGAAGAAGCACGGCTGATTTATCAAGGTGTGGCACATAACTTACCGCAATCAGATGAAAAGCGTTTAGTGATTGACATTGGCGGGCGTTCAACCGAGTTCATTTTAGGTGAAAGCTTTAATGCTAAAGTCATGCAATCTTACCATCTAGGTAGTTCTGCATGGAGTCAGCGTTATTTTGCTGATGGTCAATTAACAGAAGCAAATTTTCAAAAAGCCCGCGTAGCAGCTATGGCTATTTTAGACGAAACAACCAGTCTATTCAGCCGTTTACATTGGGATATTGCTTATGGCTCATCAGGTACAGTAGGGGCAGTGGCCAGTATTTTAAACTTTGAGCAATTTGACCAAGACACTATTGACCGCTTAAAACTAAATATTACTGATATCGGCGATGGCATTATTACACGGCTTGGTCTACTCAAATTACAGTCGGCACTATTAAAATTTAAACACGTTGAGCATATTAAGTTTGAGGGTTTAAAGGACGATAGACGGTTAGTCATTGCAGGTGGCTTAGTTATTTTATTGGCTATATTTGACTTGCTTGATATTGAATATATGGTGGCAGCACAAGGTGCTTTACGGCACGGTGCTTTATATGATTTGGTTGACCGTAGTGAGTTAAGCCGTGATATACGCTTGGCAACTGTTAATCGTTTAGCGATTAATTATCAAGTAGATACCCTACATGCCAGTAGAGTCAGCTATGTTGCCCAACATTTGTTTAAACCAGCAACAAATTATTTAGAGAAGCAAGCCGTTGATACGACACGATTAATAAAAAAACTGGTATGGGCGGCTCAATTACACGAAATCGGCTGTTTGGTTTCACATGATAATTACCACAAGCATGGTGCTTACATTTTAGACCACGTAGATGCTCCAGGATTTGCCATTCATGAACTTCACCGATTAAGCCTTTTAGTATTGGGACACAGAGGAAAGCTTAAAAAAATAGCCTTAGATTTGGAACGGCCTACGTTTTTAATGCAATTAATGTGTTTGCGTTTAGCCGTTATTTTGTGCCATGCTAGAACGGATATATTGACTAATACATTAATGGATATTGTATTAATAGTAGAATCCCAAGACCATCAAAAACTATGTTTTAAACTGTTGTATCCCACACAGTGGAATCAAACCTTGCCACAAACTATTTTTTTATTAGAGCAAGAAAGTGAAGCATGGGCAAAAACGGTTCACCCACTTTATTTGGAAGCCGTTATTTAGCTTACTTAAAACAATTCAGTTAAAATTACTGGTGTCATTATTTAAATATACATACATTAGTACTTTACTAATATTTTTAATACTTTATTGATGCTTTATTTTATAACCAAGAGGATTTTATGACGACCGCCGTTAAAACAAAAAATACTACCCGTAAACTGATACAGGCTTCTACAGAAAAGTTACCTAATGCAAAAAAAGTTAAGCCAGTGCCTGAAAAAATAACCACCGTAGCGATAACAACAAGCACGGCTGTGCCAGTAAAAACTAAAGCCCCTAAAAAAATAAAATTGGTACGGGATAGCTTTACGATACCTACATCAGAACGTGTAGTATTAAATACTTTAAAACAACGTGCCTTAGAATTACAAACACCTGTCAAAAAAAGTGACTTAATACGTGCAGGTATTCAAGTATTAGCGACTATGGACAATACTGCTTTTATTGCTAGTTTAAAATCATTGCCTTCTCGTAAAATTTAACATAATTACTCATTAAATAATATGATGATGTCTTTGTATTAACTTAATACTTTGATTTAATACTTTGATTTAATATTTTAACTTAACACTTTAACTACTTTTACTATGTACCAACACGTTAATATTCCTGCAGGCGGAGCAAAAATTAGCTTTGATAGCAACCATCAATTGATAGTACCAAATAATCCAATTATCCCCTTTATTGAAGGGGATGGAACAGGTCTAGATATTACCCCTGTTATGATTAAAGTTGTTGATGCCGCTGTTGCTAAAGCATACGAAGGTGCTAGAAAAATTCACTGGATGGAAATTTATGCGGGAGAAAAATCAACCCGTGTTTATGGCTCTGATATATGGTTGCCTAAAGAAACTTTGGATATCGTTAAAGACTACGTTGTTTCTATTAAAGGCCCGCTGACTACCCCTGTAGGTGGGGGTATTCGAAGTTTAAATGTCGCTTTACGACAAGAGTTAGATTTATATGTGTGTCTACGTCCCGTACAATACTTTAAAGGGGTACCGTCACCCGTTAAGCAGCCTGAAAAAATCAATATGGTTATTTTTCGTGAAAATAGCGAAGATATTTATGCGGGGATTGAATACGCTGAAGGTTCACCTGAAGTTAAAAAGCTTATTAAGTTTTTAAATGAAGAAATGGGTGTTACAAAAATCCGCTTTCCTGATAGTTCTGGGATTGGTATTAAACCTGTATCACGTGAAGGAACAGAGCGATTAATACGTAAAGCGATTCAATACACGGTGGATAACGATAAAAAAAGTTGCACGATTGTGCATAAAGGCAATATTATGAAATACACCGAAGGTGGTTTTCGTGATTGGTCTTATGCACTGGCACAAAAAGAATTTGGTGCTGAACTGATTGATGGTGGCCCGTGGTGTAAATTCACTAACCCTAAAACAGGGCGTGAAATTATCATTAAAGATGTCATTGCCGATGCGTTTTTACAACAAATTTTGCTGCGTCCAGCCGAATACGATGTGATTGCAACTTTAAACTTAAACGGTGATTACATTAGTGATGCGCTAGCTGCCCAAGTCGGCGGGATTGGGATTGCACCTGGGGCTAATTTATCAGACAGTATCGCTATGTTTGAAGCGACTCACGGTACAGCCCCTAAATATGCAGGAAAAGATTACGTCAATCCAGGCTCACAAATTTTATCTGCCGAAATGATGTTACGCTATATGGGCTGGAAAGAAGCGGCTGACCTGATTATTAGTAGTATGGAAAAGTCAGTTTTAAGCAAAAAAGTAACGTATGATTTTTCACGCTTAATGGATGGTGCGACACAAGTCACTTGCTCTGGCTTTGGTGATGTAATGATTAGCCATATGTAAAACATACTGTTGTTAAATAATTATCAGAATCAAGATTTTTAAGCTTAAAAGATAAAATAGGATTTTAAAAATCTTTAAAATCCCTAAATCCTTAAATTCTGAAAATCTTGATTCTAATTTTAAGTTTTAAAGCTTAATAAATATACTACATACATTTTTAACGGTTTTGAAGGAAGTTTAATCATCTTAATAAATAATCAGTTTAAAAGTAATCATCTTAATAATCACTAACCTAGCTTAACCATAAATCCAAAGTATCTAAACCGCCATAGTTAATTACTGCCATAGCTTTGGCTTGAATCGCAGGTTTAGCGTGGTAGGCAACTGATAAACCCGCGATAGCCATCATTGCTAAATCATTACTACCATCGCCTACAGCAATAGCCCGTGTTGCTTTAACACCGATTTGTTCGCACAACGACTGTACTTTATGACGCTTAACTTCGGCATTTACAATGGGTTCTTGCAATGTGCCGTCTAATATAGTGCCATTGTGGTTTAAAGTATTACTATATGCGTATGTTAAACCTAAGCGGGCTTGCATAGCATCAGTGAAAAAAGTAAAACCACCACTGACTAATAAGGTTTTTAATGCGTGTTGATGTGCCGTTTTAACCAACACCTCCGCACCAAGGTTAAGTTGCAAACGTTCATCCAACACGGCTTGTAAAGCCGTTAAAGGCAAGCCTCTTAGCAAGGCAACACGCCTACGCAAACTTTCATTAAAATCAGTTATTTCACCCCGCATAGTGGCCTCAGTGATTGTAGCAACCTCATTTTTTTTGCCGCAATAGTCAGCAATTTCGTCAATACACTCAATATTAATTAAAGTACTGTCCATATCCATAGCTAACACTGAAAAATCTCGCCATGATACATCAGGACTTAACTGTACTACATCGTGTTGGGCGTGTTGAGCGGCTTGTATTAACGCTGTATTAGCAGGTGTTTCCCAGACTGCATGGCGAGCAGCCGTACGAATTGGCTTACCTAATCTCTCAATAAACAGTTGATAAAGTGTATTATCTAATGTTGCTTGTAAGCCAGATGTTAAATGAGTATGTGTATGTATATGTGTATGTATATTCATTGCGAACATTTTATTGTGAGTAAGGTAAGTATTTTATTTAAACAGTACCAAAAAATATTAAAAAGATATAGAAAATATAGAAAATATAGAAAATAGGGGTAATGTTCAAGTAGCACTGATGAAATTGCTTTGATACTTAAGAAGTAGCCAGTACAACCATCAAAATAAGCTATTAATATAAATGTTGTATAGGTTAAAGTTTGACTTTACCTTATATTA